>CABQJB010000260.1 GCA_902464195.1 uncultured Megasphaera sp. | reverse complement strand
TTTGGACAGCCCTTTGAGAATAAGGCTATCCTGATTTCAGGAGGAAACTTAAACAGCAACCTTCTCAAGAATCTCCCGCTTCTATAAGCGGGAGAGGTTCAAGAAGAATGTATTTCTTTTATGAAACAACTGATGGGCAGTGCCTTGAAAGGCAATGACGATTTGGATTTCGCTATCCTGACCGGTGTTCTGCGGGTGGCTAAGGAAAGTATTTTCAGCGATTTGAATAATCTGGATGTCTGCTCTGTCCTCAGTACCCGTTATGATGATGTCATTGGCTTTACGTCAGGGGAAGTGGCGAAAATGGCAGCTGATTTACAGCAGGAATCGCAGCTTCCAGACATAAAAGCGTGGTATGATGGCTATCATTTTGGCCATGCTGAAATATATAATCCCTGGTCCGTACAGTATTGATACGGGAAGGCGTGATTTACGAAGATATCGGTCGGGATGAAGATACTTTATATACCATGCTCCTGACTACGGGTTATTTGACGGCCCAGAGCTGGACCCGGGGAATCGGAGGATTGCGTTGCAACGACAGTATGATGCTGAATTCCCAAAGCAGGGAGTTCCCCATCTGTGGCTGTACGGCATTGCCTTTTGTGGGAAAAAGGTATGCGTTAAGACAGATATTTTAAGTAGAAAGTGAGTACAAAGCATGATTGATTTCCACGATATTCTGGACCGCATGAATCAAAACCAGCGGATCAACTTCGATAAAGTCTTCCAGCGCATGGCCCGGCGCTGGCAGCAGGACGGCGTCAAACCGCGTATCCTGCTCCATTCCTGTTGCGGACCGTGCAGCACGGCCGTCCTGGACAGGCTGACCGGCGTGGCCGATGTGACGGTTTACTATTTCAACCCCAATATCCATCCGGAAGCGGAATACCGGCGGCGGGAACTCGTCCAGAAACAGTTCATCGAAGCCTACAACGAAAAGACCGGGCACGCCGTCCAGTTCCTGGCCGCTCCGTATGAACCGGATACGTATTTCAAAGCTGTCCAGGGCCTGGAAGACGAACCTGAAGGCGGCGCCCGCTGCCGCGTCTGCTTCATCCAGCGCATGAAGGCGACGGCCGAAAAGATGCAGGAACTGGGCTATGATTACTTTACAACGACGTTGACCGTCAGCCCTCATAAGAATTCCCAGGTCATCAACGAAGTCGGCCGGGACATCGAAGACCAGTACGGCTACGCCTATTTGCCGACGGACTTCAAAAAGAACAACGGTTTCCTCACATCGACGAAAATGACCGAAGCCTACCACCTCTACCGCCAGCCCTACTGCGGCTGCATCTTCGGTGCCCGCGACCAGGGCCTGGACTTAGAAAAAATCCGCCAGGACGCCGAAGCCTTTCTGGCGAAAAATGTCTAGGGACGCAGGTGGCAGGCCGCAGGTAGCAGGTCGCAAAAATAACCCCAATCGGGGCATTCGTAGGGGCCGACCTTTAACCTCTCAGACCGCCTTTGGCGGCCAGCTCCCCTATAAAGGGAGCC
>CABQJB010000259.1 GCA_902464195.1 uncultured Megasphaera sp. | reverse complement strand
ATTTAAAGCCATCCGCTAACTGCTACATGGTAGGGAATACACAAAATTCACAGCGGGACGCCCTCTGGGCGTCCCCTACAGCAAAAAAGGAGCTGTCGCGATGCGACAGCTCCTTTTTTTATCTTACACTAAACCTTGTTCAATCATGACGTCAGCGACTTTCATGAAGGCCGTGATGTTGGCACCGGCGACGTAGTTGTCGGGGACGCCGTATTTGGCGGCGTTGTCACGGGATTCTTCAAAGATGTTGCGCATGATGTCTTTGAGGGCAGCATCGACTTTTTCAAAAGGCCAGGACAAGCGTTCCGAGTTCTGGGCCATTTCCAGGGCCGATACGGCGACACCACCGGCATTTGCGGCTTTAGCCGGTGCGAAGAGGACGCCGTGTTCCTGGAAGTATGCCATGGCGTCGAGGGTCGACGGCATGTTGGCGCCTTCGCCGATGGCTTTTACGCCGTTCTGGACGAGGATTTTAGCCGATTCCAGGTCGATTTCGCCCTGTGTAGCGCAGGGGAGGGCGATGAAGGCCGGGATTTTCCACATATCGCGGCTGTTTTCGTGGTATTCTGCATCCGGATGGGTTTCGATGTATTCTTTAATGCGGCCGCGGCGGACTTCCTTGATGTCCTTGACGGTTGCGACGTCGATGCCGTTTGCGTCATAGATATAGCCGTTGGAGTCAGAGCAGGTGACGACCTTGGCGCCCATAGCCTGGGCTTTTTCGATGGCGTAGATGGCGACGTTACCCGAACCGGAAACGATGACCGTCTTGCCTTTGATGTCGATGTTCTTGTTGTCCAGCATATCTTTGACGAAATAGAGGAGACCATAGCCGGTAGCTTCCGTACGGGCAAAGCTTCCGCCGTAATCAATGCCTTTGCCTGTCAGTACGCCGGCATCGAAGGCGTCCTGGATGCGCTTGTACTGGCCATAGAGGAAGCCGATTTCACGGGCGCCGACGCCGATGTCCCCAGCCGGTACGTCAATGTTGGGGCCGATGTGGCGGCACAGTTCGGTCATGAAGCTCTGGCAGAAATGCATGACTTCCCGGTCTGATTTGCCTTTCGGGTCAAAGTCCGAGCCGCCTTTGCCGCCGCCGATGGGAAGGCCGGTCAGGGCGTTCTTGAAGATCTGTTCAAAAGCCAGGAATTTCAAGATGCTCAGGTTGACGCTCTTGTGGAAGCGCAGGCCGCCTTTGTACGGGCCGATGGCACTGCTGGCCTGGACGCGGTAGCCGCGGTTGACGTGGAAGACACCGTTGTCATCTTCCCAGGGGACGCGGAAAATGATGACGCGTTCCGGTTCGATGATGCGTTCCAGAATGTGGTGCTGTTTATATTTCGGTTCCTTTTCCAGCATGGGCACGAGGGACGTCAGTACTTCGCGGGCTGCATTCTGGAATTCCGTTTGTTCCGGGTCACGGCGCTGGATGATGGCCAGCACGTCTTCTACATACTGCTGCATTTCTGTCATAATGGATTCTCCTTTGAATGAATATTTTATTGTGTGAGGTAATCAGTAGATGCGTCATAATGACTTTTTTGCATCCGTTGGAGTTATTA
>CABQJB010000258.1 GCA_902464195.1 uncultured Megasphaera sp. | reverse complement strand
GAGAATGATTATTTTCTATTATTTTTTCTTAATATCCAATTCGATGCTGTGCGGGTCTTTTTTCAGGGCCTTCATCCGTTCCCGCGTCGTCCGGCTGGCACCGCCCCATTTGAGGACCAGTCCGCCGTTGACGCTCCACGTCGACGTCATGTTAGACCCGGAACGCCGTGTCAATTCGCCCCAGACGGAATTCCCCTTGCCCAGGGACAAGGATGTACCAAAAGTCATGTCATACCAAGTATAATGGCTGGAACCGACATCAGCCGTCAACGGCGTCTGGCCATCGCTGTGGAGGCTCCCGGTCGTAGTCCCATTCATTTCCCGTTGGACGCCAAAGCGGCCATAGAGCAGGCCAACATGGCCGTTGACACTATACGATTTACCGGCCATGATACCCAGACGGCCGGTAATATACGGTTTATTCCCGGACTGATAGGTCACATCGTCCCCGCTGATCGTATAGGGAAGGACATAGCCCAGGGACAGGCCGGCCTGGGGTTCCCAGAAAAACTGTTTGGGCAGGAGCCGAGTTTCGTAGTAACGAATACCGGCGCCGAACAGCCAAGTCCGATAGTTGACCAAGTCGCTATTCCCATCGGCATCGCTATAAGAGACAGTATGTTGCAGTTGGGACAAGCGGACGACGGCATCGCCATGACGGTCGTGCTTATCGCCCCATTCCATGGCAAAACCGCCGCCGTATTCCTTGATGGAGTCAGAGCCTCCGCCATAAGGCTGACTGCCCGTCTGGCCATTGGTATAGACATTCGACGTACTCATCGTATAAAAGGCCCCCTGATGCAGGGTACCACCCCAGCGGGCCATGGTATGCGGCGATTCATAGCCGATGAGGGTCGCGCTGTAGTCCTGACTGAAAGACAGGCTGCCGTAATCGGGGAAGGTATAACTGCGGTAATCGGTCTTGACCCACCAGCCCGTATCGTCAGCCGGTTCTGCCAAGTCTTTATAAGAAGCAAAGCGGTTGTCATCAGTACGCCGCCAGAGGAGGTCCGACGCCATTTCATAAAAAGAAGCCGTCCCAGCCTGTGTCGCTGCCAAAGACCGGCCGGCAGACGACCAGTCCGCCGTTCCCTCAGCAGCCGCCCCAGCCGGACAGGCCAGGAGCGAAAAAGCGATTATCCAGTTACACAAACCAGGAAGACTGAATTTCATGAGAACCTCCTTCGAGGACTTATGTTTCCGTTTTTACTAAATCATAATGGCGGCAGCCTTGTTCTTCACTGCAACGCAAGGTGCCGTGGTCGACGAGATATTCGATATGGGCCAATGTTTCCCCCAGGGCGAACCATTTCTGCGTCGGCGGGAAGTCCTTCCATTTCTTGCCGCGCATGGACCAGGTCATATGCGGCGCGATGTCGTAAGCCGTACTATGGGGATAGCGCGCTGCCAGATGGCATATTTCTGCCAGGCGTCGGTCATGGTGAGCCATGATTTCATCAATGCGGCCGGCAATAGCCGTATCGCCTTCGCGGTGTCCCGGCAGGGCCAGCTGGACGGGGAAATCCCGCACTTTCTGTAAACTTTCGAGATAGCACTGCAGGGCCTGTTTCATATGATACC
>CABQJB010000257.1 GCA_902464195.1 uncultured Megasphaera sp. | reverse complement strand
CGGCGATGGCGGCGGGCGACAGGTTGGCCCGCTGCAGGACGGCATTGACCCAATAGGCGATGTCCTTGGCCATCGTTCCCTTGCGGCAGCCGATGCCGATATGGACGATGACCGGCCGGGCGACGACGGTCGTGCGGAAGACAGGTACGTGGGCCTTGGTCGTAATCACCAGGCCGGCGTCGCCATGGAAGGCATAGACCAGGCCCGGCGGCAAAGGCCCCTGCAGGGGAAAATCGCTGTACACACCGGCAGCGCCTTTTTCCAGCATGGCAGCGGCAAAGGCCTTGGCATCACGCAAGGACGACAGGCGCAGGCCCTGACGGGCCGCCCATTCATCGACGGCAAACAAGGCGTTGACGTCCGTCGCCGTAGTCACGACGGCCTGCCCCTCCAAGGCTTCGGCCAGGCGGCGGGCGATGGCATTGGCGCCGCCGATATGGCCGGACAGGATGGGAATGACGAACTGGCCCTTCTCATCAATGACCAGGACGGCCGGGTCCAGGTCCTTATGGCGGATAAAGGGCGCAATAGTGCGAACAGCAATGCCGGCAGCGCCGACGAAAACGACCAGCCGGGCCGCTTCAAAAGCCCGGGCCGCTTCGTCGTGGAGATTGGGCGTAAACGGCAGGACGCCTTCCTGGACAACGGCGAATTTCTTCAGCGATGCCTGGCGGACGTCCCAGCCGGCTTCCCGCAGATGGGCTGCGACGCGGCAGCCTAACGCCGTCCCGGCCTGGGTAAAGGAAAAGATGACGGCTTTCATCGTTCCATCCTCTTGTCAATGTGATTGCCGTACTGCTGGTCTTCCGGCACCGCCTGGCGGCAGCCGTGGGTAAAGGCCGGATGATACAAGAGGCAGCGGTCATAAGCAGGGCCCAACACCTTGCCGACGACGATGAGGGCCGTCTTGGAAATGGCATGGTGACGGGCCGTTTCGGCCAGTGTACCGACCGTACAAGTATAAGTCTGTCCTTCCGGCCACGACGCTTTGTAGACGATGGCTGCCGGCGTATCGGCCTCATAGCCGCCGCGCAGAAGTTCGGCCTGGAGACCTTCTAAGAGAGATGCGCTGAGAAAAATGACCATTGTCGCCTGATGGGCAGCGTAATCGGCGATTTTCTGCTTATCCGGCACGGGCGTCCGTCCTTCCATGCGGGTGATGATGACGGACTGGCTGATGCCCGGCAGGGTATACTCGGCTTGCAAAGCCGCTGCAGCGGCACAGAAAGAGCTGACACCGGGTACGACGTCATAGGCAATGCCCTTCTGGGCGAGGATGTCCATTTGTTCGCGGATAGCGCCATAGACCGACGGGTCGCCCGTATGCAGGCGGACAGTCATCCAGCCCTGGCCTTCCCCTTCTTCCATGGCCGCCACGACGGCTTCCAACGTCATGCCGGCGCTGTCCAGGATACGGCAGCCTTCTTTGGCACAGCTCAGCAGCTGCGGATTGACCAGGGAGCCGGCGTAAATAATCTGATCCGCTGTTTCCAGTAATTTCTGGCCGCGGACGGTAATGAGGTCGACAGCGCCAGGACCGGCGCCGACAAAGTGTATCATCGTAGTTCCCCCTTTTGGTGTAATGCAAGAAATTCTTTAGCCCGTGACGTCAGACCCAGGACGCCATAGGC
>CABQJB010000256.1 GCA_902464195.1 uncultured Megasphaera sp. | reverse complement strand
GATATCCTGGATGACATCCCAGTGTTCGACGATTTTGCCGTCTTTGATGCGGAAAATGTCAACAGCAGCCTGACCACGGTCTGCTTTATTGAGTTTGATGTGATTGTGGATGAAGACCAGGTCGCCATCGGCGCCGATATGCTTGATGACGGCCGTGCTGTCCGGATAGGCTTTCAGGAAACCGGTGACGCCGTCTTTAAAGGCCTGTTTGCCATCGGCGAATTCCGGGCTGTGCTGCTTGTATTTGGGGCCGACCATGGTGTCGATGACGGCTGTGTCGTGTTTATTGAATACTTCATTCCAGAAATATTCAGCTGCGGCTTTGTTGTTTTTGAAATGGGGTGTATCGGCTGCCAGCGATGTCCCCATGGGCAGGCAGCTGACAAGGGCCAGGGTCAGGCCTAAAAGGATTGATTTTTTGTTCATGTAAAAGGACCTCCTTGATTGATGACTTTATTATAAATAATCTTTCTCATTTATGGAAGAAGGCACTTTCAGGTCAGGTCCTTACGTAGAGGTAAGTATTGGCTTTTTCACTCAGGGAGGGATTTTCATGGCTTTTTCTATCGTTCACGGTGACATTGTCCAAATGGGAACGGATGCTATCGTCAATGCAGCCAATTCTGGCCTTCTCGCCGGCAGCGGTGTCTGCGGGGCCATTTTCCACGCTGTCGGGCCGCGGGCCCGGGAACTCCAGGAAGCCTGCCTGGCCCAGGCGCCCTGTCCGACGGGGAAATCGGTATTGACGGACAGTTATGGATTGAAGGCGAAATACATCATCCACACCGTCGGCCCCATTTGGCAGGGCGGTCAAAGGGGAGAACGGAACCTACTGGCCAGCTGTTATGCCACGGCCCTGGAGTTGGCAGCGTCGCACGGCTGCCAATCCATCGCCTTTCCCCTCATTTCGGCAGGCATCTTTGGCTACCCGAAAGCAGAAGCCCTGGACGTCGCCCGGGAAGCGGCAGCGGCTTTCTTGAAAAATCATGACATGGATATTTACTTGGTCTTATATCCCTAGGAAAGGAAAACACTATGATTCGCAATATTGTACATGACGTCATCTTCTTGGGCCGTAAATCCGAAGCGGCGACGAAAGAAGATTTGCCCGTCGTCCAGGACCTGCTCGACACGCTGAAGGCCAACCGCATGACCTGTGTCGGTATGGCAGCCAATATGATCGGTTCTTTGAAGCGCATCATCGTCGTCCACACGGATAGGGGCGACGAAGTCTTCATCAACCCGGTCATCGAAAAGAAGGCTGACCCCTTTGAAGCCGAAGAAGGCTGTCTGTCCCTGGTCGGCACGCGCAAGATCACGCGCTATCGGAAGATACAGGTCTTTTACCAGGACCGCCGCTTCCGCAAACACCGCCAGACCTTCACCGGCTGGACGGCCCAGATCATCCAGCACGAATGTGACCATCTGGACGGCATCATCATATGAAAGGACGCCTGCAGGACGTCCGCAGGCCGCAGGTCGCGGGGAATCGGATGAAGATTTCTGCCATCATGCGAGGCCCTTTTCACTTTAAAGTTTGTAGTTCAGAGTTTGTAGTTTACAGGAAACTTAATACTCAAAAAGGGCTTGTCGTCATGCGATAAGCCCTTTTTGCGCGCAGTATGGTATAATAGGCTAGTGGCTAGTGG
>CABQJB010000255.1 GCA_902464195.1 uncultured Megasphaera sp. | reverse complement strand
GTTCATGGGTGCCCATAACCTTCAAAGGCAGGCGCCGCGAGCCATCACCTTCGACGAGAACGATGTCGGCGGCCGCACATAAACGCGTGTAAACGGCCTCACCAGGCCAGGTGATTTTCCCATCCGTCCCATCCAGACCGACGACGATGAGGCCATCGCGCTGCCATTGGGCCTGCCAGCCTTCGGGCAACGAGGCCGGTACGAACCCGTTGGCCGGCCTTTTCATATGGGTCGTCGTCACGACGGCTACGCGACGGCCTGCCTCCCGTTCCTTTCGTGCCCGGCTGTAAATCGACGTCGTCTTGCCACCGGCACCGATATAGGTGTATACCCTGGCCGTCATGGTTTACGGTAGCGGCTCTTTTCCCGCCCTTCCCGCCTGGCCCGGACGGCAATGAGTTCGGCGGCGATGCTGATGGCGATTTCCGCCGGTGTCACGGCCGAAATGGCCAGGCCGATGGGCGCGTGACAGGCATCGATTTCGGCAGCTGAAAAACCGTCGGCCAGGAGTTTCTCTTTAACAAAGGCCAACTTTCGGCGGCTGCCGATGACGCCGAGGTAATACGGCTTGATGGCCAACATCTGGCGCTGGACATCGTAGTCGCCGACGTGGCCGCGGGTCATGATGCAGACGTAGTCGTCCGGCGTCACGCCGAGGTCTGCCGGGAGCGCTTCATAATCGGCTTGGTAAACAGCATCGGCCTGGGGAAACAGCGCCGGATCGGCAAATTCCGCCCGGTCATCGATGACGATGCAGGAAAAGCCGATACTGGCCAGGACCGGAACCAGGGCCTGCGACACGTGGCCGCCGCCGAAAATGAAGACCCGTCCCGGATAAGCCAACGGTTCACTGTACCAGCGCTGCTGGCCATCTGCAGCAAGACCGGCTACATTCTGGCGGCACCAGGCCGCATCGACGGCCTGCAAAGCCGCCATCTGGCCGCAGCCCTGCACCTGGCCTTCCCGGACCAGCGCCATGCCCCAATGGGCTTCATCGCTGACATCCAGGGCCAGCCACGACGCCGTCTTCTGGCGCAGGGCCTGGATGATAGCGGCCAGTACATCCAGCAGGCCCGGCAGGGCCGGGTCGAGGTACTGGCAGAAGACGGTCAATTCCCCGCCACAGGCAGCGTTGATATCTTCTTCATCATTGGGATGGAGGATGAGCCGGCGAAAAGCCGACTGGCGGCTCTCCAGGCATTGGCGGCCGGCCTGGATGGCCAGATATTCCTGATAACCGCCACCGACAGTACCGGCCGTCGTCCCATCGGCAAAGACGGCCTGGTGGCTGCCGATGCCGCGGGGCGTCGAACCCTGGCTGGCGACGACGGTCAGGAGGACAGCTGACTGGCCAGCCTGCAAAGTTTCATATAATCGGGTATAGAAAGCTTCCATGATATCACCTATATAAGAGTAAAATAGCCTGCCCATCGACAGTGAGGCAGTCCGGCAGGACAGCCGGCCGGTCGGGCTTGGCGAAACGCCACCAGATATCCGGCGTCCCGTCTTCCTGATGGGCATAGCGGAACTTGACGATCCATTCAAAGGGCTGTTCGATTTCCTCGGTCACGACGATGGGCCGGGCATTTTCGCCGTCGCCGCCGCAAAAGGCGTGACCGCGGATGCCGATGGCGCAGAGGTCGTCGCCGAC
>CABQJB010000254.1 GCA_902464195.1 uncultured Megasphaera sp. | reverse complement strand
GCCTAGATTGCTATAGTGAGTACGATTTGCAAAAAAAGGAGGCTTTTTTCATGAAAGGCATCGCTGATTTCACACGCGGTCCCGTAGGCAAACAATTAGTATACTTTGCGCTGCCCCTCTTTGCGTCGCAGCTCCTGCAGATTCTCTATAATATGGCCGACATGGTCATCGTCGGTCAGGTCATGGGAAAAGTCGGCCTTTCTGCCGTCGCCATCGGCGGCGACATCACGAATTGCCTGACCTTTGTGGCCATGGGCTTTTCCAATGCCGGCCAGGTGCTCCTGGCACTCTACATCGGTGCCGGAAAACGCCGGGAACTGACAGCTTTCGTCAACACGCTGTTCCTGCTCCTCTGTGCCATCGCCGTAATCACGACGGGCCTTGGCTTATACTGGCGCCACGAAATCCTGGAGCTCATGCAGGCCCCGCCTGAATCGTTCGACCAGGCCCTGGCCTACGCCAGCCTGACCATAGGCGGCTTATTCTTCATTTATGGCTATAACGCCATCAGTGCCATCCTGCGCGGCATGGGCGATTCCAAACATCCTTTTTATTTCATCAGCATCGCTGCCGTGACCAATATCGTCCTGGACATTGTCTTCGTCCTCTTCTTCCACTGGAAAGCGGCCGGAGCCGCAATGGCCACGGTTTTCAGCCAGGCCCTCAGTTTTACCCTGGGGCTCCTCTTTTTATGGCGCCACCGGAAAAGCTATGACCTCTGGCAGGATACACCGCGCTTCGCCTTCGACGGCCACGCAGCCATGGAACTGGTGAAGCTCGGCATCCCGATGGCCATCAAAAATGCGTCAGTCCAATTCTCCAAGCTCTTCGTCAGTTCCTGGATCAACTCATATGGCGTCGCCGTATCGGCCTTTGCCGGCATTGCCAACAAGCTGACAAGTACGGCCAATCTCATTTCTAACGCCGTCAACACGGCCGGTTCGACCATGGTCGGTCAAAATATCGGTGCCCGGCAGTACGGCCGGGTCCGCCAGATTATCGTGACCATCTTTGAAATCGTCACGGCCCTGGCCCTGGCTGCTTCCTTTATCCTCTGCCTCTGGCCCGTATCGGTATACCATCTGTTCACGACCGACGACGCGGTCATCGCCGTCGGGCTGGAATACCTGCCCATCGGCGTCCTCAGCTTCTTCAGCTGTGCCGGCCGCTCCGGCATGAATGCCCTCATCAATGGCAGCGGCAATACGAAGGTCAATTTTGCCACGGCCATCTTCGACGGCCTCGTCCTGCGCCTGGGGCTGTCCGTCCTGTTCGGACTCTACCTCAACTGGGCCTACCTCGGCTTTTGGTTCGGCGATGCCCTGGCCAACTTCACGCCCTTCTGGGTCGGCGCCGCCTTCTACGCCAGCGGGAAGTGGAAAGAACGCCGGCTCTGAACTTTATCCATTTTGTGAAGGAAACGCGCCCCGTCCGCTACTAAATCGTCACAATGAACTCGTATACTAAAAAGCACAAGGAGGGATAGTTATGAAAATAAAACGCCTTATCGCTTTATCCGCTATGGCCGCAACCCTTGCCAGCGGCGCCGCCTTCGCTCAGGATAACCATTATGATGGCTACTGGCATCATCCGGCCACATTGCAGGATGGGTATGTCAAGAATTTTGTGTAAATTTCTTAGAAATCTTTGTCATATTTTTCCA
>CABQJB010000253.1 GCA_902464195.1 uncultured Megasphaera sp. | reverse complement strand
GGCTCGTAGGGGCCGTCCCAAAGGGCGGCCCGCTACACGCTGAGGGTTTCCCGAAGCGTCGTTGTCAGTTTGAGTCTGTCGCCGCGCAGCGGCATCCGTAGGGGACGTCCTGATTGGGGCGTTTGTTTTTTAACGAACAACTAACCACGAACAACGAACAACTGGAAAGGTCCTGCCGCATGAGCGGCAGGACCTTTCACATATTATGGTGTAATTCAGTTGTTTTTAGAAAATCTTTTTGAGGATGATCGTCTGGCTGCGGTTCGGGCCAACAGAGACGATGCCCAGGGGAACGCCGGTGAGTTCGCTGATGCGTTCGACATAGTGACGGGCAGCTTCCGGCAGTTCATCGTAGGATTTGCATTTCGAGATGTCTGCTTTCCAGCCCGGCATTTCTTCATAAATCGGTTCGACGTTTTCCAGGACGTCGAGGCTGGCCGGATATTCTTTCAAGAGCTGGCCTTTATATTTGTACCCCGTGCAGATTTTAATGGTATCCAGGTCATCGAGGATGTCCAGGCGGGTAATAGCCAGGTAATCGAGGCTGTTCAGCATAGCTGCATATTTGACGACAGCCGTATCGAGCCAGCCGCAGCGGCGGGGACGACCGGTGACCGTACCGAATTCATGACCTGTGTTGCGCAGATATTCGCCGACTTCATTGAGCTGTTCTGCCGGGAACGGGCCAGCACCGACGCGGGTCGTATAGGCTTTGACGACGCCGACGATGTTTTCCATACGGCGAGGACCGACGCCGGAACCAGTGCAGGCACCGCCAGCCGTCGGATTGGAGCTGGTAACGAAGGGATATGTACCATGGTCGAGGTCGAGCATAGCAGCCTGTGCCCCTTCAAAGAGGACTTTCTTGCCTTCACTGACATAGAGGTTCGCCGAGTAGTTCGTATCCTTGACGTACTGGCGGATTTGATCGGCATAGCCGAGGTATTCTTTGAGGACTTCATCGTAATCGAAGCCTTCACAGCCATAATATTTTTCAAAGAGACGGTTTTTGAGGTCAATATTGATGCGCAGTTTCTTGGCAAAGACATCGCGGTCCATGAGGTCGCCGATGCGGATGCCTACGCGGTTGACTTTGTCGGCATAGCACGGTCCGATGCCGTTTTTCGTCGTGCCGATTTTAGCATCGCCCTTGAGTTTTTCATCTTCTTCATCAATGCGGATATGATACGGCATGATGACATGCGCACGCGTGGAAATTTCCAATTTGCTGATCTGCACGCCTTTGGAGGTCATGCCTTCGATTTCTTCAAGGAGGACTTTCGGATTGACAACGACGCCGCTGCCGATGATGCAAGTTTTGTCGGAAAAGAGGATCCCCGACGGCAAGAGACGCAGTGCAAAGGACTTATCGTCGACGACGACCGTATGGCCGGCGTTATTCCCACCCTGGGAGCGGATGACGACATCGGCCTTCTGGGCCAAATAATCTACGATCTTACCTTTACCTTCGTCGCCCCATTGGGTTCCGATTACCATTGCTGTAGCCATGTATTCAACATCCCTTCGTGAATTGTAAAATTAACAAACACTTACATTATATCATAGTCGCTTAGTGAAGCCAACTAAAAACATCATTCTTTACAAAAGGAGCAGAAAAGGAGCTGTCGCATGACGACAATCCTTTTTAAGGGGTTAGGGGCTAGGGGCTAGGGA
>CABQJB010000252.1 GCA_902464195.1 uncultured Megasphaera sp. | reverse complement strand
AAGACACGATGTTCAGTGTCGGCGGTTCCTTCGGCGGCGGGGAAAACATGGTCAATGCCGGCGTCAGCTTCAAGGTCGGCCAGGGCAACCACGTTTCGACGTCCCGCGTCGCCATGGCGAAGGAAATCAAAGACCTGCGCCAGGATGTGGCCAACTTGAACGCCATCGTCAACCGCCAGAGTGCCCTCATCAACAAGCTGACGGGTACCAATGCCGGTACGATCCAGGATACGGGCAATGATTTGTTCCCTGATGTCCCGGCCAACCACTGGGCTTATGAATACGTCACCAAGTTGAAACAGGCCGGTATCCTGACGGGATATCCCGATGGGAACTTCGACGGCGACCGCATGATGACGCGTTATGAATTTGCCGCCATCGTGTACCGGGCCATCATGGCCGGTGCCGCTTCCAACCCGGCTTTGAACCAGGACGGCACGCTGGATAAATTAGCGAAAGAATTCTCGCCGGAAATGAAACACATCCGCATCGATACGATTGCCAAGGATAAGAACGGCAAACCGACGATCGAACGCGTCCGCGTCATTCCCGAAGCAAAGCAGTAGAGGAGGGGAGTATCATCGCACAGATAGGATTGTCTTTTCGTATCGATTCAGACCTCAAAAAAGAGTTTGAAGCATTCTGCGATGCTGCCGGCATCAGCATGACGGCTGCCATCCACCTGTTCATCAAGACAACCGTCCGGGAACAACGCATTCCCTTTGAAATAAAAGCTTCAAGCAGAAAAACAGAATCGAGAGAGTAAGGAGAAAGGGCTTGTCGCACGGCGACAAGCCCTTTCAAGCTGTTAGTGGCTAGTTGTTGGTTGTTAGCAGATATCGTTCGTCATAAATCCCGGCTGTGCACAGGATTCACGGCGGCCTGCGGGCTGCCAGCCCCTAAAAAGCCCTTCACAGGGGCGGCCTATATATGGTATTATATACTGTAAACCCTAAATTATGATTTTTGTGAAAAACGGAGAGAATACATGGATTTTCAGAGCAATCGATTTTATCATATTATTTCTTATGGCTGTCAGGCGAATATGTCTGACAGTGAGCATTATGCCGGTCAGTTGGAGGAGCTGGGCTACCATAACACGGAAGATCTGGATACGGCCGATGTCATCCTCATCAATACGTGTTGTGTCCGCGAGACGGCGGAAGACAAGACGCTGGGGAAAATCGGCGAACTCAAGCATTTGAAGAAGCAGAACCCCGATTTGATCATTGCTGTCACGGGCTGCATGGCCCAGGAATGGCAGGATAAGCTCTTCAAGCGGGCGCCGCACATCGATTTGGTCATCGGTACGCACAATATCCACAAGCTCATCGAGCTCATCCGGGAACGGCGCAGCAAGGCCGACCATTATATGGCTGCCGACATGACATTGCCGGCCTTCCACGATATGCCGGTCAAGCGTTTCCAGAAATTTTTTGCCTGGATTCCCATCATGAACGGCTGCAACAAGTTCTGCACGTACTGCATCGTGCCCTATGTCCGGGGCCGCGAAGTGAGCCGTCCCATCGACGCCATTGTCGAAGAAATCAAGAAGGTCGCTGCCGAAGGCTACAAGGAAATCACCCTTCTCGGCCAGAATGTCAATTCTTATGGCCTGGACCTCAAGGACGGCACGGATTTCTCCAAGCTCGTCGCCGCTGTCGACGATATCGACGGCAT
>CABQJB010000251.1 GCA_902464195.1 uncultured Megasphaera sp. | reverse complement strand
TTGTTGCTCCGTCGCCCCAGTTATATAAGAAAATCGAACAATTTCTTCATACGACGCCGAAACGGAAGCTGGCCCAAATCGATTTGATTGATGGCAGCGTATCTGAGGCAGCGGCCCGAGTCCGGAAGAGTATCCAATCCGGACAGGATGCCGTCATTTTGTGGGAACCCATGGCATCGGCTATCGCCGCAGCCTATCCACAGCAGCGGATTTTTGTCGTCCAGCCCAGTGTCCTCGATTTGCTGAACTGCGTCCGTCAGGTTCCCGAGGGGAAATCCTGCGGTGTCATCATCCCCTTTTCGCTGCGCGATTATTACGATGATTTAGCGTTGCAGCTCAATGCCATGGATATCTCTTTTTACTGTTTGGCCTCCGATACGGATGAACGGGCCCTGCGGGCTGCTGTTCATCAGGCGGCCCTTTCCGGTATCCAATGGCTGGTTGTCCGTGCAGGCGTTGAGGACTACGTCCGCGCTGAAGGCATGGAATATATCCCCTTGCAGCCCGAGTGGGGCGGCCTGGTACGAGCTTTTTTCAAAGTATTGTGGAGCCTGCGCCAGTCTAGATTGTCGCAAAGGACGAATCTTCACCGCGGGGGATGACGGCTTATTACCATTTAGATGACATCATCGGCAACTCACCGATGATGAAACAGGTCAAAAGCCTGGCCCGGATTTACGCAGCCAGCGAATCGACCATCCTCATTACGGGAGAATCGGGGACGGGGAAAGAGATGCTGGCTCAGGCCATCCACAACATGAGCAGCCGGCGTCAGGGACCGTTTATTGCCATCAACTGCAGTGCAGTCTCAGAAAGCCTCTTGGAAAGTGAACTCTTTGGCTATACGGGTGGATCCTTTACGGGAGCCCGCCGTGAAGGACGCGAAGGCCTTTTTGAAGCGGCCAATGGCGGGACCTTGTTCCTCGATGAAATCGGGGACATGCCCTATGACTTGCAGAACTATTTGCTGCGGGTCCTGCAGGAACGCTGTATCCGCCGTCTCGGCTCTCATCAGGCCATTCCCATCGACGTCCGCATTATCGCCGCGACCAATAAAAATTTAGAACAAGCCGTCCAGGAGCATCACTTCCGGCTGGACCTCTATTACCGCCTGGCTGTCCTGCTCATCCACGTCCCGCCCTTGCGCCAGCGCAGTACAGATATTGCCGTCGTGGCCCAGGCACTGCTCCAGCGCTTCAATACCCAGTATGGACGGCACCATGAGCTGGGCCAAGACGTCATCGATTATTTCCAGACCCTTCCCTGGCCGGGCAATGTCCGCCAGCTGGCCAATACCCTCGAACGATTGTCCTTAGTCGTCAGCAGGAAGACAATCACCTTGCCGGACCTGGCCTGGGTTATGCCCAACCCGCCAGTCATACCGGATAAACGGGACCGTGACCGGAACTTGAAGGATATGACCTATGAATACATTGAAAAAATGTACCAAGAAGGCAAGAGCATATCAGAAATCGCCAAAGAACTAAATATCAGCCGCTCGACGATTTACCGCATGCGGCAAAAATATCAAAATAAGAAAGGGAACCTTTAAATTTAAAACCATCTGCTAACAACTAACCACTAGCCACGAACCACTTAAAAAGCTTGTCGCACATGCGGCAAGCTTTTTTACTATATCCTGTCTCAATTCACGATTTTTTGTCATGAAACTGTTGCGTTTCGCAACAACAAGACAC
>CABQJB010000250.1 GCA_902464195.1 uncultured Megasphaera sp. | reverse complement strand
GGCCAGTCTGAGTCTGTTGCCGCGCAGCGGCCTCTGAGTCCGAGGCGGCCTGCGAACTGCGACCAGCGGCCTGCGAAAGTATAAGCAACCTCTCCGGCCCTTCGGGCCACCTCTAGCTCGGCTCTTCGTTTTGGCAACCGTCCTGCGCTTTCCTGTGGTCAGCACCTGACGGGCCAAAAAGGGCCTATGAGGAGAGGCTTAAGGCTCTCTTTGTAGGGGAGGCTTATCGTTAATATGCTCCTTTGTGCTTCAATACGACGGCGATGGTGCGCCAGATGAGGACGATGTCGAACCAGACGTTCCAGTTGCGGACGTACCAGGTGTCCATCTGGACGCGTTCTTCGTAGGTTGTATCGCTGCGGCCGCTGGTCTGCCACATGCCGGTGACGCCAGGGCGGACCATATAGAAATCCTTGATGTACGGGCCATATTTCGGGACTTCGTCCTGAATGATGGGCCGTGGCCCGACGAGGCTCATTTCGCCTTTGAGGACGTTGAACAGCTGCGGTAATTCATCCAAACTGGTCTTGCGCAGGAAGGCCCCGCTCTTGGTGATGCGCGGGTCGTTTTTCAGTTTGAATTCCGTTTCCCATTCTTTTCGGGCCTGCGGGTCCCGTGCCAAGAGTTCTTTCAGTTTGACGTCGGCATCGACACACATGCTGCGGAATTTATAGCAGTTGAATTCTTTGCCGTTCCGGCCGACGCGGCGGTGCTTAAAGATGATAGGCCCGGGCGAGTCTTTATAAATCCACAGGGCGATGGCCAAAAAGAACGGCGAAAGACAGATAATCCCCAGGCTGGTACAGATGACATCAAAGACGCGTTTGACAGCCCGATTGTACCAGAGAGCCAGGTTGTTGCGGAAACTGAAGGAAACGATATGGCCGTCGATGAGGCTTTCCGTATCGAGCGTTGCCAACGGCAGGCTGCCCATATCGGGGATGAAAGCGACTTTCTTGACCAAAGGCTGGACGCGATAGACGATGTCCTGGACAGCGTCGTTGCTGAGACCCGGTGCAATGACCATGACGTGCTGGACCCCGGTCTGGTGGATAACATCTTCGGCATCTTCAAAACGGCCTAAATGCGGCATCATGCCCGCTACTTTCGCTTCTGGCGTATAGTCTTCCAGATAACCGATGAAATCATAACTGACGCCCGTATCATGCTTAAAATAATCTAATACGATGGCTGCCGTCTTGCCCGCTCCCATGATGAGGACCGGCAGCTGGAGCAACTTGAAATGCCCCAGGATATGTTTGACGATGTATCGTTCTGCCACCAGGAAAAGGAAAGAGGTCAGCCATAATAAAGCCACAAAGAGCCGCGACGTCGAAGCTGCCGTCTGAGCGATATAAATGAAAAAAATCAGTAAGGCGACAGCATAAAAAACGGATTTAAAAATACCGGAAATGACCTGCCAGAACTGCATACGCCGTGTATAAAGATGATGCAGTTGCAAAAAAAGGAGGTATACGACCGGTATGATGACGTGGATACTGAGCCAGGAAAGATGAAAATGCGTTTCCGGAACGAGAAAATCCCGCAGTCCATAAGATGTATACTCGGCCAGCCAGATAGCGATATAATCGGCAATAACTAAAACAATCGGCAGGAGCTCATTGCTGTATTTATTTTTGATAGAAATAGACCCATTCGTCGATAGCGTCTCCAAAACAGCTCCTCCTCTGATTCTCCCCTGATAAT
>CABQJB010000249.1 GCA_902464195.1 uncultured Megasphaera sp. | reverse complement strand
CACTTGAACATATTTAACTTTAATGGTATCATGAAGGCAAATAAAAAGTGAGTCCCTGAAGGAGGCATATCTATGGCAGAAGAATTTTTGAAAGACCAAGGCTGTTCTTGCTGCAACGGCCATCACGACGAAGACGAAGCCGTCAAACTGGACGCTGTCGGTACTTGCAGCTGCTGCTGCGGTGACGACGATGATGACGAAGAAGAAAGTCCCTTGTGGACCCTCGTCGCCGGGACGGTGCTCTTTTTAGTCACCTACCTGACCGGCATCATTCCCGATGCGTTTTCCCTTCCTGCATACATCATTGCCTATCTGCTCTTAGGCTACGGTGTCCTGCGGGAAGCTGCGGAAAACATCATGAAGCGCCAGCCTTTCGATGAAAACTTTCTCATGGCCGTAGCTACCATCGGCGCCTTTGCCATCGGCGACTATCCGGAAGCTGTCGCCGTCATGCTCTTCAGCCGCGTCGGCGAAGCGTTGGAAGACCGGGCTGTCAACCGCAGCCGCAAACAGGTGGCCGCCGCCATCGACATGCGTCCGGAAGTCGTCCACCGCGTAACGGATGATGGCTCGACGGTCACCATCCCGGCCAAGGACGCCGCTGCTGGCGATGTCGTCGTCGTCCGCGTCGGCGACCGCATCCCTCTGGATGGTATCGTTACGGCCGGTGAAAGCCTGCTTGATACATCGGCCCTGACAGGGGAACCGGTCCCGGTCATCTGCCGGGAAGGTTCGGAAGTCTTGTCAGGCAGCATCAATACGTCCGGTGTCCTCCACGTCAAAGTAACCAAGCCCCTGGCCGAATCGATGGTTACGAAAATTCTGGAATCCGTCGAACGGGCAGCGGCGCGCAAGCCGAAGATCGACCGCTTCATCACGCGCTTTTCCCGCATCTATACGCCGGCTGTCGTCGCCATCGCCGCGGCTACGGCTATCATCCCATCGCTGGTGACCGGTCAGTGGCACTATTGGATTTACACGGCCTTGACCTTCCTGGTCATCAGCTGCCCCTGCGCCCTGGTCCTCAGCGTGCCCCTGAGCTTCTTCGCCGGTATTGGTGCAGCGTCGAAACAGGGCATCCTCTTTAAGGGCGGCATTGCCATGGAACAGATGAAACATATCGCTGCCGTCGTCTTCGATAAGACCGGGACCATTACCAAAGGTAACTTCGTCGTCCATCAGGTCGTCCCGGCTGACAACCGCAGTGCCGATGACGTCCTCTGCCTCTGCGCGTCGGCCGAACAGGCGTCGAACCATCCCATTGCCCGCAGTGTCGTTGCCCAGGCCTGTGAACAGGGCCTGACGCTTACGGAACCGTCGGAAATGGAAGAAATCGCCGGTCAGGGCCTGAAAGCCCAAGTTGGCAGTCATACCGTCCTCTGCGGTAACCGCCAGCTCATGGGAGGCCAGCAGATTGTCCTGCCGGCCATGGACGACGTCGAATACGGCTCAGAATTGTACGTCGCCATCGATGGGACTTATGCCGGCCGGCTGGTCATCTCGGACACCATCAAAGGAGACGCTGTCGACGCCGTCAAGGCCATTTCCCGCATGGGCATCACGACGGCTATGCTCACCGGCGATTCTCAGAAAGCGGCAGACTACATTGCCTCCAAGACGGGTATCGACGATGTCCGGGCGAAACTGCTGCCTCAGGATAAAGTCAATCAGATGGATGCCCTGCGCCAGCAGTACGGGCCGGTCCTCTTCGTCGGCGACGGCATCAACGATGCGCCCGTCCTGGCC
>CABQJB010000248.1 GCA_902464195.1 uncultured Megasphaera sp. | reverse complement strand
GTCGGAGTCGAAGTTGATCTTGCAGACAGCCATGGAAGCGGCTTTACGGAGCTGGTCTTCAGGGATGCCGATAGCGTCAGCCAGGTTGCCGCCGTTTTCGTTGATGATTTTGACATATTCCGGTACGACCGAAGATGCGCCGTGGAGGACGATCGGGAAGCCCGGCAGACGTTTGGAGACTTCTTCGAGGATGTCGAAGCGGAGTGTCGGCGGTACGAGGACGCCGTCAGCGTTGCGCGTGCACTGTTCCGGTGTGAATTTGAAAGCACCGTGGCTGGTGCCGATAGCGATGGCCAGGGAGTCGACGCCCGTGCGGGATACGAATTCTTCGACTTCTTCCGGACGCGTGTAGTGAGCTTCATGGGCAGCGACTTTGACATCGTCTTCGATGCCGGCCAGCTGGCCGAGTTCGCCTTCGACGACGACGCCGTGAGCGTGTGCGTATTCAACGACTTTTTTCGTGAGGGCGATATTGTCTTCGAAAGAATGTTTCGAGCCGTCGATCATGACGGAAGTGAAACCGCCGTCGATGCAGTCTTTGCAGGTTTCAAAGTCAGCGCCGTGGTCGAGGTGAAGGGCGATGGGGAGATCATGATCTTCCAAAGCTGCTTCTACGAGATGTTTCAAATACGGCGGTTTAGCGTATTTGCGGGCACCGGCCGAAGCCTGAAGGATGATCGGCGAATTCAATTCAGCAGCAGCCTGGGTAACGCCCTGGACGATTTCCATGTTGTTGATGTTGAATGCACCGATAGCATAGTGGCCTTCATAGGCTTTTTTAAACATTTCTGTAGTTCCAATTAATGGCATGTTTACATTCCTCCTACATAATACGTAAAGATGTTTAATATGTATAATTCCAGCCGGCCCGGCGGACGAGAGCGTCCATATCTTCAGGCAGCCGGGAATTAACGGTGATGAAGCGGTGGCTCATGGGATGGATGAACTGGATACAGTAGGCGTGCAGGGCCTGGCGGCCGATGAAGCGGCGCGAACCGCCGTAGAGGTCGTCGCCGGCCAGGGGATAGCCCAGGTAGCTGCTGTGGACCCGTATCTGATGGGTCCGGCCCGTGTGCAGGACAACCTGGAGCAGGCTGTAGTCCCTTCCAGCCGCGAGGCAGGTGAAATCGGACCAGGCCGGCTTGCCGTCGAGGCGGACACAGCGGGTGATGATGCTATCGGGACATCTTCCGATGGGGGCGTGTACAGTTGTGACCCGCGACGGGTATCGTCCCTCACAGATAGCTAAATATAAGCGCTTGTAGCCTAAGTCCTGCTTATCGAAAGCATACTGGATCTGCGGTTCTTTGGCGACCATGCAGAGGCCGGACGTATTCTTGTCCAGGCGGTGCATGGGGTGGTATGAACAATGCTGTCCCGTCTGTTCATAATGATAGGCGACGGCATTGGCCAGCGTCCCGTTGCGGACGGCCGATGTGGGATGCATCAGGAGGCCCGCAGGCTTGTCGATGACCATGAGATAGTCGTCTTCATAGACGATGCCAATGGGTATATCCTCAGGCGGAAAAGGATTCTTTTCCGGAAGGGTGACAGAGATTTCATCGCCTTCATGGACGAAGTCCCGTGTCGATGCAGCCTGCCCATTGATGGTGCAGATGCCGTTATGCTTGATGCGGCGCCGCAATGTCGACGAGACGCCAAAATGTTTCAAGGCGCCGCCTAAGGATGTAGGACGGGTAATCGCCCCGACTGTAAAATGAATCATTTGCATTTCCCCTATATTGGCTTTGTCTACATCTATTATACAAAATGAAAATAAATAAATC
>CABQJB010000247.1 GCA_902464195.1 uncultured Megasphaera sp. | reverse complement strand
GCATATAATAAGTTCAAAAATGAACAAAGAAAGAGGGTATTTACACTATGGTATTTTTATTGGCGTTGTCACCTATTTTATGGCTCATCATTTCTTTGGGCTTCCTGAAGATGCAGAGCTTCAAGGCGTGTCCCATTGCCTTGATCATTTCTTTTGCCGTCGCCCTGGCCTGGTATCACATGCCGGGCATGGATGCCGCTACGGCAGCCTTGGAAGGCGTGGCCCTGGCATGCTGGCCTATCTTATTGGTCATCATTGCCGCTATCTTTACATATAATCTGACCTTGTACACCAAGAGCATGGATATCGTCAAGCACATGCTGACGACGGTCAGCAAGGACCGCCGTGTCCTGGCACTGCTCATCGGCTGGGGCTTCGGCGCTTTCATGGAAGGTATGGCCGGTTTCGGTACGGCTATCGCCATCCCGGCATCTATGCTGGTCGCCCTGGGCTTCGACCCGATTAAGGCTATCCTGGTCTGCCTGGTCGCCAACTCCGTTCCGACGACATATGGATCCATCGGTATCCCGGCCAGCACCTTGGCTAACTTGACGGGCATCGATCCGGTCCAGCTGTCGACGTATATCAGCTTGCAGCTCTTGCCGCTCAATATTCTTTGCCCGTTCATCATCGTCGCCATCGTCGGCGGCTCGCTGAAAGCCCTCAAAGGCGTTTTCATGATCACCCTGCTCTCGGCCCTGGGCCTGGCAGTGCCTGAACTCATCGTCTCGGCCTTCGTCGGTCCGGAACTGGCTGTCATGGGTGCATCTATCGTCATCATGGCCCTTATCGTCTTGTATTCCCATTTCCGGCCCGTCGATGATCCGGAATATGCCATGGACATCAATCCGGCTCACGTACCGATCCGCGGCGGTCTGCTGGCTTGCCTGCCGTTCATCTTGATTTTCGTATTCTTGCTGCTGACATCGAAACTCGTTCCCTTCATCCATGCACCGCTCATGGCTATTAAATCGTCGGTCCTCATCTATACCGGTCAGGGCGGCGTACCTTATACTTTTGTCTGGGTCAATACACCGGGCATCCTCATCTTGTTGGCTGCTTTCATCAGCGGCAAAGCCCAGTCGGCCCGTTTCAGTGAAATGTTCTTCGTCTTGCTGAATACCATCAAAGGTCTCCGCAATACGATCATCACCATCATCGCCGTCATCGCTACGGCTAAAGTCATGGGCTACAGCGGTATGACATCGGATATCGCCCGCACGGCTGTCGAAGCGACGGGCATGATGTATCCGGCTATCGCACCGCTCATCGGCTCTGTCGGCACGTTCATCACCGGTTCCGGTACGTCCAGTAACGTTCTCTTCGGCAATCTCCAGACCGATGCCGCTGCCGCCATCAATGCCAATAAAGCCTGGCTGGCTGCTGCCAACTCGGCCGGTACCTGTGCTGGTAAAATGATTTCGCCTCAGAGTATCGCCATCGCCGTCGGGGCCATCTCCCTGACCGGCAAGGATAACGAAATCCTTCAGGCAATCATGAAAGTCTACGTACCATATATCATCCTCTTAGGTGCCATCGTCTACTTCGGACAGGTCCTGGTAGGGTAGGGGAAAAAGGGACTGTCACACGTGCGACAGTCCCTTTTTTCTGTAGGGGCTTGCACGTGGCAAGCCCGCCTGAAATGTGATGTAGACGTTATACATGACAAATGATATGCGTGAAAACGTTCAATATACTCCAATCTATTATGTTCTATACAATCATAATGGGCCTGTCTTAGAATATAAATGATTATTCATTTTGGGGAGAGCGCCACCCAATTCCCAACGGGTCGCCCACGTGGCGACCC
>CABQJB010000246.1 GCA_902464195.1 uncultured Megasphaera sp. | reverse complement strand
GACTAAAGGAGACATCTGCTGAATCGTGGCCAGGACATTGCCGGCTACGGCAACGGACGGATTATCGGCTACCGCCGTGACCCGGCCGTCAAGGGGCGAGTAAATCGTCGTATTCCCCATCATATCGCGGGCGGCCTGGACGGCCTGCTGCAGCTGGGCGATCTTTTCGTGATCCACAGCCGGAGCTTCCTGGACCTGGACGGTCTGTGTCGTTTCGCCCTGAGAGGACGAACCGCCGGAATCAGCCATCATCTGGTTATATTCAACTTTCGATAAGGCCCCCATGTTATACCAGGCCTTTAATTCGGCACGGTGACCGCTGTTGTCGCCGCCACCACCGCCGCCACTGCTGGCAGCCGGTACAGTAACGGTCTTGTACGTCGGCGTCGATGCCGAAGAAGCAGCTACCAGTTCCGCTTCGGCCTGATTGACACTCTGCTGATACGGTGCCGAGTCGACTTGGACAACGACTTCACCGGCTTTGACTTCCTGGCCGACGGCCAGCGGTGTCGACACGAGTTTCCCCGATAACTTCGGCACAATATTGGTCATATGCAAGGCCGTAATATTGGCATCCAGGGTCAGGGCCACGGGGTGGTCCGACTTGGAAACCGTTTCAGTTTTGGTAGACACGCTGTTGCCGCAGCCCGAAAGGACTGATACAGCCAAGGCAGCCGTACAGGCCAGGACGGCCCATTTCTTTAATTTCACGATATCCCCTCTTCGCGTAGGTTAAAAAAACGTGTAATACAAGGTAACCAGTATGACCCCTGGCAGGCCGAACAGGCCGATGATGAGGCCGGTTCCGACCGTAATCGGGACGTGCTGGAAACCAAAAAGATAGCCAAAGTGATTGACGCCATACAGGACAATGAGCCCGACGACGACATTGACCACTAAGTGGCGCATAGGCGCCAGGATGAGCTTATGCACTAAGAACAGGACGAAAACGCCTGCGGCTATCCATAGATATTCCATAATACCCTCACATTTCCTGCCGATTGGCAACGGCACCAGCCAGGGTTGCTTCGTCAGCATACTCAATATCGCCGCCCATAGGAAGGCCGCGGGCAATGCGGGTCACGCGGATGCCGGCCGTCTTGATGAGGCGGGCCAGATATAACGCCGTCGCTTCGCCTTCTACGTCGGGATCCGTCGCCAGGATGACTTCCTTGACCGTCGTATTGCCCAGGCGCTGCAGGAGCTCGCGGATGCGCAAGTCTTCGACGTTGACACCATCCAGGGGCGACAAGGCGCCGTGCAGGACGTGGTAGAGCCCATGATAATCGCCGCTGCGTTCAATGGCCTGGACATCCTGCGGTGTTTCGACGACGCAGATGGTCGAGCGGTCGCGGCTGATATCACTGCAAATCGGGCACGGGTCCTGGGACGATAAGTTGAAGCAGACCGAGCAAAAATGCATATTCTGCTTGGCATCGCGGATGGCATCGACGAATTCATCGACACGGCTGTTGGGCTGCTGAACGATATAATAGGCCAGCTTGCGGGCCGTCTTGACGCCGATACCGGGAAGGCGGCGGAACTGCTCGGTCAGCTTATCTAATGGCGTATCCATTAAAACATGCCCGGCAGATGCATGCCGCCCGTGATTTTGCTCATTTCCTGAGCCATCATGTCGTCGACTTTCTTGTTGGCTTCATTGACGGCTGCGACCATGAGGTCTTCCAGCATTTCCGCATCTTCCGGGTCGATGATGCTCGGGTCGATGTGGACGCTTTCGACATTCTTTTCGCCGTTCATGACGATGGTCAGGACACCGCCGCCAACGGTAGCTTCGACAGTGCGTTTCTTCAAATCATCCTGGAGTTT
>CABQJB010000245.1 GCA_902464195.1 uncultured Megasphaera sp. | reverse complement strand
AAGCCGCGGATGACATTCGATTGCGTCAAGTACATCTGGGATTCACCTCCTCTGTCATCTACCATTATACCCTAGCCGAGGTGAAAAGGCTAAGACAGAAAAGACATAGGGTGGATTTCGCAGGCATCGAACCTGCGAAATCCATCGCCATTCATCCCCTGCCTAAGAGGAAGGAGTCTTCTGGCGAAACTGGGATAAAAAAGGCTTGTCGCACGACGACAAGCCCTTTAAAGTTGTTTTACCGCTCACTCAGCAGGCCCCGGACGATGTGTTTGCGGCAGGACTGGTAGACGAAGGTCAAGACGATGGCCGTGACCAGCCAGCTGGCCGGGTAGGCCGCCATGAGGACCAGGAAGTCGCGGTGGGACGTAAAGACCGTGTACAGCCAGGTGATGCGGACGCCGCAGATGCCGACCAGGACGACGACAGCCGGCGGCAGGGAATAGCCGTAGCCGCGCAGGGAGCCGGAGATGATGTCGATGATGCCGTTGAGGTATAAGGTCCCGGCGACGTAAAAGAGTCGCTTCGTCCCCAAGGCGACGACGTTCGGGTCGCCGTTGAACAGGCGGATGAGTTCCGGCGAAAAGAAGAGGACCGGCACGGTGACGACCAGGAGGAATGCCGCTTCGACGCCAAAGGCGACTTTGGTGATGCGGAAACAGCGGCGCAGGTTGCGGGCCCCATAGTTCTGGCCGACGAAGGTCGTCGTCGCCTGGCTGAAGCCGTTGACGAAGCAGTAGATGTTCCCTTCGATGATGAAGGCCGCAGCCGACGCCGCCATGGCTTCCGTCCCCAGGCTGTTCAGAGCCGACTGGATGAGGACGTTGGACAAGGCAAAGACCATGCCCTGGATCCCGGCAGGCAGGCCGATGTGGATGATGTGATGCAGTTCTTCCCGGGAAAAGCGCATGTGGTGGCGTTCCAGGCGGATGCGGTCCGTCGTTCGGCATAACAGGACCAGAAGGATGAGCGAATTGACGGCAAAGGCCATGACCGTCGCCCAGACGACGCCGGCCAGGCCGAAATCAAAGACCAGGACCGACAGCAGGTCGAGGGCGATATTGACTATATTGGCGGCAATCAGGCTGTACAACGGCGTCTTGCCATCGCCACAGCTTCGGAAGATGGCCGCTTCAAAGTTATACAGCGACAAAAAAGGCAGGCCCAGCAGGAAGATGCGCAGATACTGTTCAGCCATGTCATAGACGTCTGGCGGCACTTCCAGGACCCAGAAGGCCGGATAGACGATGAGCTCGCCGATGACAGTCAGCAGCAGGCCCAAGCCGAAGGACATCAAAATAGCCGTCTGGACCGTCCGTTCCACCTTATCGTCACGGCGGGCGCCGAGATATTGGGCAATAGTGACGTTGGCCCCCAGGGAAATCCCCATGAGCAGCGTCACCAGAAGGCCGATGACAGGCATATTATTGCCGACGGCAGCCATGGCGCTCTTGCCGACGAAACGGCCCAAGATGAAGACGTCAGCACTGTTAAAGAGCTGTTCAAATAAGCCCATGAGGCCGATTGGCATGGCAAAAAGGAACAGCTTGTCAGCAATAGAGCCGTGCAGCATATCCATGCCGCGGCGGCCCTTATTCTGTTTATTTTCCATAAATAATTACCTCGTTCTCGTGAATGATGCTTTCTTTCCTTAGTATAGCATAAAAGGGCTTGTCGCACATGCGACAAGCCCTTTAAGTGGTTAGTGGCTAGTGGTTAGTGGTTAGCAGATGGCTTTAAATTTGAAGGTTTTCTCTGCAAACTACAAACTCTGTGCTGCAAACTATAAAGTAAACGGGGCCTCGCATGATGACAAAATTCTTCGTGCGACAGCC
>CABQJB010000244.1 GCA_902464195.1 uncultured Megasphaera sp. | reverse complement strand
TTGAAGGACGGCTCCATCCGCCTGGTCATGGGCAACAGCGACGTTCCTGTCGGCCAGTATACACAGAAAATCCTGAAATTCTACAACCTCGATGAACAGGCCATCGCCCAGGCCGGCCACATTACCTATGGCTCGAACGTCAAAGAAGTGACGACCCAGGTCAGCGAAGGCAGTGCCGACTGCGGCGTCATCTATGCGACCGATGCTTTCAGTGCCAAATTGAAACCCGTCGACGAAGCGACGAAAGATATGTGCGGCCAGGTCATTTATCCGGCAGCTGTCATGAAGAACAGCAGGCACCAGCAGGAAGCTCAGGATTTCCTCAACTACCTCAAAGGGGAAGAAGCCATGAAGATTTTCCAGAGCGTCGGATTCAGCCCGGTTGGTTAAGGACGGCTGGCTATGGACTGGTATCCTCTCTGGAACAGCCTGCGCATTGCCGCTATTTCCTGCGTCCTCGTCTTCTTTAGCGGCATTGCCCTGGCGTATTATGTCGCCCGTCTGCCGCGGGTCCTCAAAGGGCTCCTCGATGTCGTCCTGACACTGCCCCTGGTCCTGCCGCCGACGGTCTGCGGCTGGCTGCTGCTCCTGGTCTTTGGCTTGAAGCACCCTGTCGGCATTTTTCTCAACGACGTGGGCATCCGCTTCGTCATGACCTGGTATGGCGGCGTCCTGGCATCGGCTGTCGTCGCCTTCCCGCTCATGTACCGCACGGCCCGCGGGGCCTTTGAGAGCTTCGACGAGACCCTGGACTGGAGCGGCAAGACCCTGGGCCTGTCGGATACGTTCATCTTCTGGCATATCCGCATGCCTTACTGTAAGCAGGGCATCATCGCCGGGACGGTCCTGGCCTTTGCCCGGGCCCTGGGCGAATACGGTGCGACGAGTATGCTCATCGGCTATATCCCCAAGAATACGGCGACCATTTCGACGACGGTCTACCAGTTGTGGCGGACCAACGACGAATACAGTGCCTTTATCTGGGTCCTGGTCAACATCGCCATCAGCGCCGTCGTCCTGCTGACAGTCAATCTCTTTGAAAAACGCAGCCGTGAAAGGAGGCGTCTGGCATGATCGATATTGATGTCCATAAGGACTGGGGCTCTTTTACGCTGGACGTGAAACTCCGTCATGAGGGCGGCATCCTCGGCCTCCTCGGCGCTTCGGGCTGCGGCAAGAGCAAGACCCTGCAGTGCATTGCCGGAATCGAAAAGCCCGATGCCGGGAAAGTCGTCGTCGGGACGCGGACCCTGTTCGACAGCGGGCGCCATATCAATGTCCCCGTCTCGCAGCGGCGCGTAGGCTATCTGTTCCAGCACTATGCCCTGTTCCCCAACATGACCGTCGAAGACAACATCCGCTGCGGCGTCCGCTCGGCTTCGTCCAAGGCCGACGCCTGCCGGCAGGTCCGTTCCATGATGGAACGCCTGAATTTGACGGGCCTGGAGAAACAGAAACCGGCCGAATTGTCCGGCGGTCAGCAGCAGCGCGTGGCCCTGGCCCGCATCCTGGTCAATGAGCCGGACATCCTGCTCCTGGACGAACCCTTCAGCGCGCTCGACAGTTATTTAAAAGAAAAGGTCATGACAGAACTCAAAGACTTGCTGCGTCAATTCCCGAAAGACGTCGTCCTGGTGACACACAGCCGCGACGAAGCCTATCAACTCTGTCAGTCCATCGCCGTCCTCGACGGTGGCTGCGTGTCGGCCTGTGCGACGACAAAGGACCTCTTTGCCGATCCCCAGTCCCGGGCGGCAGCCGTCCTGACGGGCTGCAAGAATATCGTAGCGGCCCGCAAAGCCGGACTGACGGCCGTCTTTATCCCGTCGTGGCAGGT
>CABQJB010000243.1 GCA_902464195.1 uncultured Megasphaera sp. | reverse complement strand
GGCCAGAGCCTGGCAGCCGAGTCTGGCAGCTAAGGTGACGCCGCCTTGGGCAAAACCGGCTGCGCTGGACAGGGCGTAGACAGCAGGCAGCTCGATGACCACATCGGCACCGCCTTCGATGGCCCAGACTGCGCGGTGCCATTTATCGAAAAAAGCCGGTTCGCCGCGCTGGACGAAGGCGCCGCTCAAGATGATGACGATGGCCGCATCCGGGCCGGCTGCCTGGCGGACCTGGGCGATCAGATGGGCGTGACCGGTGTGGAAAGGGTTGAATTCGGCGATGATGGCGATGGATTCCATAGTGCCTCCTGTACGTTCGAAATTTCACAAAATCTCGAAAAAGTATAGCCTGACGAGAATTATATTATATGTTTTAAACAAAATCATACTAATGGTTATAAGTATACGGGCCAGGCCGGGAAACGTCAATGGTGTATACTCATTCCCGTCAAGGGAGAGGCGAAAGTATTTGCAATTCGTCGCTTTTTTTAGGTGACGCTATAAATCTTTTATGCTATAATGAACCTAGTCTGTAGAAAGCATAAATAGGTGATTGCATGAAAGGATTGAAATTATTAGCAGTTGCGGCCATGACCGCAGCTGTCGTATTGTTGTCCGGATGCGGCAACATGACAATGCTCGAAGAATACAGCTTCGGGTATGTCCAGCTCAAAGCCGGGAATTCGGAAGTCTATGTCATGACACCGTTCGACCTGGCTCATGTAAGCCGCCAGAATGGGGAAGGCATGATGTACATCAACAACGATAAGCACATCAATGTCGTCGCTGTCTCCGAAACGGCTGGCGAAACGACGCCTGTAGCCATGGCAGAAGAATATGTTGCCATGCTGAAACAGACACCGGATGTTTCTGATCTGCAAACGAAGGTCACCGACGCGGAAGAAAGCGGCCGCAAGACCACCGTTGTCGACGCTTCCTATACGGAACCGCTCAACGGCCAGCCGGCCAAACTCATCGTGCGGAGTCTCTTCTTTGAAGATAATGGCCAGATATGGCACGTCATGTACATGTACAAAGACGGCGATGCCCTGGCCAAAGAAGTAGTTGACCACGTATTTGGCCAGCTCAAATAATTCTAAGACTAATGAAAGAGGGTAAATTTTCATGATCGTATTGGTTGTAAACTGCGGCAGCTCGTCCTTGAAGTACCAGCTCATCAACATGGACAATGAAGAAGTAATGGCAAAAGGTTTGGTCGAAAAAATCGGCCTTCCCGATTCGCAGCTGACCCACAAATGGAATGGCCAGAAGAAAGAAATCAAACAGTCCATCCCGGATCACCAAGTCGCTGTCAAACTCGTCCTCGACATCCTCACCGACGCTGAATGCGGCGTCATCAAATCCATGGATGCCATCGACGCTGTCGGCCATCGCGTCGTCCATGGCGGCGAAGAATTTGCTGCTTCCACGCTCATTACGGATGAAGTCATGAAAGCCTTGGAAAAATGCTCGGCTATGGCTCCGCTCCACAATCCGCCTAACATCATCGGCATCAACGCCTGCAAAGCCATCATGCCCGGCGTTCCTCAGGTCGGCGTCTTCGATACGGCCTTCCATCAGACCATGCCGGCGAAAGCCTTCATGTATGGCCTCCCGTATGAACTCTACACCGAAGACCACATCCGCCGTTATGGCTTCCACGGCACGAGCCATCGCTATGTAGCTGGCGAAGTCGCTAAAGTCATGGGCGTACCTGTTGAAAAACTGCGCATCATCAACTGCCACCTCGGCAACGGTTCTTCCCTGGCTGCCATCAAATATGGCAAATGCGTCGACACGACTATGGGCTTCACACCGCTTGCCGGCTGCCTCATGGGTACACGC
>CABQJB010000242.1 GCA_902464195.1 uncultured Megasphaera sp. | reverse complement strand
CAGTTTTTCTACAAACTCTGTACTACAAACTATAAAGAAAAAAGGTCTCCGCATGATGGCGGAAACCTTCATGTGTCCTCCCTGCAACCTGCGACCTGCGACCGGCGAGAGGTGACCAGCGGGACGCCCTTTGGGCGTCCCCTACGAGTCACGAACTGCGACCGGCGGGACGCCTTTTAGGCGTCCCCTACAAATATTTCCTTATCTATAAGCTCTCCCAGGCGGTCGGCGTGATGGCTGGCGATGATGAGGGTCTTGCCGGCTTTTTTCAGGCTGGGCAGGAAGTCTTCCAGCCAGGCCAGGCCGTCGGCGTCGAGGTAGCTTTCCGGTTCGTCCATGGTCCAGACCTGGGGGTTCATGGTCAGGATGGAGGCGATGGCCGTCCGTTTCTTTTCGCCGCCTGACAGGGTATAGGGCGGACGGGCTGCCAGATGGGTCAGTCCCAGGAGTTCCAGGGCGTCGTCGACGCGCTGGCGGATGTCTGCCGGTTTCAGGCCCATCTGGACCGGGCCGAAGGCCAGTTCTTCGCGGACACTGCTGCAAAAGAGCTGGGAATCGGGATTCTGCCAGACGTAGCCCACGCGCTGGTGGAACCACTTGGAATAGGCGTGGTCCCGCATCTTGCCGGCCGTGATGACTGTACCGTCAAAGGAATACGTTCCCTGCTGGGGGAAAATCAGGCCGTTCAGCAGGCGCAGGAGCGTCGATTTCCCGGACCCGTTGGGACCGCTCAGGAGCACGGCCTGGCCCGGTTCGATGGTTTCCGTCAGGTGGCTGAGGATGGGCCTGTCGTCGTAGGCAAAACAGACGTCGTCGAGTTGGATCATGAGAACACTCCTTCCAGGCGGATGAATAAGTAGATATAAGCCAGCAGGGCCAGTACGAGGATGGCTGTGGCTGGAGAGAAAAGGCGTTTCTTCCCGTCATCGTAGAGGGTATATTCACCGGTGAAACAGCGGCAGCGCATGGCTTCGTACATGTCCTGGGACAAGCGCTGGGACTTTTGCAGCATGACGCCGGCGACGCCGCTCATGGCCGCTTGTTTGTCAGGATTGTGGCCGACAGAACGCAGCTTGAGAGCCGTCAGCAGTTCCGACGCTTCCTGGCCCAGGATGGCGATGTAGCGCAGCGTCGTGTCCAGGATGAAGATGACCAGCGACGGGATGTGGAAGGTGCGCAGGGCGCCGGTCAGTTCGTGCCAGGCCAGATTTTCCTGCAAGAGCATCAGCGCCGTCACGGTGAGGAAGGTCTTACAGGGCAGGAGAAAAGCATAGCGGCCGTTGCCCAGGAAAAAAGAGGGGGCGACGATGACGGCACAGAACAGGGCCGCCGCCAGGGCGGCACCCAGAATCTGGCGCAGCTGCCGTCCCCGGTGGAAACAGAGGAGGACCAGTTCCCCGGCCAGGATGGCCCAGAGGAAAGCTGTCGTCCTGGCCAGGACGATGAGGACGATGACGAGGACGACGGCTAAGAGCGCCGGTGCTGCACCGACGGCCCTGGCCGGCCGCAATCCCTGGCTGCGCAGGGAGGTCAGGATGGATACGAGGCGGAGCAGGGAGCGGGAAATGAAATAATCCCGGTCGCGGCCGGGATTATAGATTTCTTCGCGGACTGCCCATTCAGGGAGCTTCATGGGCAAGCCTCCTTAATGCTGGGCCGGCGTATCGAAAGAAGGCCGGGCGGGCAGGAGCGATGCAATGATTTTAAAGATGATGATGAGCAGGGCCGTGCCGACGATGGCCGAAATGATGTAGCCTGCCGCATCGGGCAGGCCGGCGATGGCGTAGTCCGGCATGAGGGCGTCGAAGGAAAAGCCCTGTTCCATGCCCGATGGCGTATAGCCCAGGGC
>CABQJB010000241.1 GCA_902464195.1 uncultured Megasphaera sp. | reverse complement strand
GGGTCACGGCAGTCCGCATCACCATCGCCAACAGTTTGGCTATTTTAGGGGTTTCTGCTCCTGAAAAAATGTAATATAATAAAATAATAAGTTATTGATTGATTTTTGATTCGATGAGCAGCAGCTCAACAGGGAGGAAATATGGCTAAATACATCTTTGTCACAGGCGGCGTCGTTTCTTCGTTAGGGAAAGGCATTACAGCAGCATCGCTGGGCCGTTTGCTGAAGAACCGCGGCTACAAGGTCACGATCCAGAAGTTTGACCCCTATATCAACATCGACCCGGGCACGATGAGCCCGTACCAGCACGGCGAAGTCTTCGTCACCGACGATGGCACGGAAACGGACCTCGACCTCGGTCACTATGAACGCTTCATCGACATTAACCTCGGCAAGAACTCCAACGTCACGACAGGCAAGATTTACTGGTCGGTCCTGCAGAAAGAACGGCGCGGCGACTATTTGGGCCATACTGTCCAGGTCATCCCGCACATCACCAATGAAATCAAGAACCGCGTCTACCGCGTCGGCGATGATGACAATGCGGACATCGTTATCACCGAAATCGGCGGTACTGTCGGCGATATCGAAAGCTTGCCGTTCCTGGAAGCTATCCGCCAGATCAAGAAGGAAGTCGGCCGTAACGATGTCTTGTATATCCACGTCACCCTCGTACCGTACATCGGCGCTGCTGGCGAACTGAAGACCAAACCGACTCAGCACAGCGTCAAGGAACTGCGCGGCATCGGCATCCAGCCGGACATCATCGTCTGCCGTACGGAACGCCCCTTGTCGGACGAAATGAAAGAAAAACTGGCCTTGTTCTGCGATATCGACAAAGATGCCGTCATCGAAAACAAGACCTTGAACAGCATCTATGAAGTACCGCTCCTCTTGTCAGAAGAAGGGATGGACCGCATCGTCCTGGAAAAACTCGACCTGCCCAACCGTCCTTGCGACATGGAAGACTGGAAAAAGATGGTCCATGCCATTTACAATACGGAAAAGACCTTGGAAATCGCCCTGGTCGGCAAGTATGTCGCCCTTCACGATGCCTACCTCAGCGTCGCTGAAGCCCTGAACCATGCCGGCATCGCCTATAAGACGAAAGTCAATATCCATTGGATCGATTCGGAAACCCTGGAAGACCCGAACCTGTCGATGGAGGAAGTCTTCAAAGGTATCGACGGCATCGTCGTTCCTGGCGGCTTCGGCAACCGTGGTGTCGAAGGCAAAATCCGCGCTGTCCAGTATGCTCGTGAAAACAAAGTGCCTTACCTTGGCCTCTGCCTGGGCATGCAGTGCGCTGTTATGGAATTCGCCCGCCACGTCGTCGGCCTCGAAGGTGCTACGTCGTCGGAATTCCATGAAGATGCTAAATTCCCGGTCATCGACCTCATGCCGGACCAGGTCGACATCTCCGATAAAGGCGGCACCATGCGCCTCGGCCTCTATCCCTGCAAGCTGACAGAAGGTACGAAAGCCCATGAAGTCTATGGTACCAACCTCATTTACGAACGCCATCGCCATCGCTGGGAATTCAACAATAAATACCGCACGGAAATGGTCAACGCCGGCCTCGTCCTCTCCGGTACATCGCCGGACGACCGCCTGGTAGAAATCGTCGAACTCAAGGATCACCCCTGGTTCGTAGGCTGCCAGTTCCATCCAGAATTCAAATCCCGCCCGACCAAAGCCCACCCGTTATTCAAAGGCCTGATTAAAACGGCTTTGGAATTGAAAGGGGAATAATTGGTGGTTCGTGGTTCGTGATTCGTGGCTCGTAGGGGCCCGGTCAGCGGTTAGCAGTTAGCAGTTAGCAGTTAGCAGTTAGCAGTTAGCAGTCAGCCCCTAACCCCTAGCC
>CABQJB010000240.1 GCA_902464195.1 uncultured Megasphaera sp. | reverse complement strand
CAATAGGAGCGCCTTTTGGTAAAGGAGGCGTTCCTTTTTTTATATACGCCAGGGCGTTGGTGTGGGCGAGGCCCAGCAGGGCACTGGACGTCAAGGTCGTATTGGGTGTGAAGACGGGCTGGCCCTGTTGGTAGGTCAGGCGGCCCTGGACGAAGCGGTCGACAGGGTTCTGCTTGTGAATCGGGCCGCCCAGATGGCATTTGATGACGGGGAATTCGCAGTTCCTTTCGCCGTTGAGGCGGCGCAGGATGGGGACGGCCAGCAAGTGGAAGGCGTTGAACGACGCCGAGGGATTGCCGGACAGGCCGAGGATGAGCGTCTTATGGCCGTTATCGTCGATGACGCCGCCATAGGAAGCCGAACCGGGCCGCATGGCGATGCGGTCGTAAAGCTGGACAGCACCGAGGGATTGGTAAATCTGGGGCATCGTGTCATAGAGGCCGACGGAGACGCCGCCCGTGCTGACGATGAGGTCCTTGTCCCGGGCCAGGCGGCGGACGGCTGCCATTTCATCGGCCAGCCGGTCTGGTCCGTCCGATACGTGGTAGAAGGTGACTTCTGCGCCGTACTGTTCCAATAAGGGCTGAAAGAGATAGGCGTTGGAGTTGTAAATCTGGCCATGGTGCCGCACTTCTCCGGGCAGGACCAGTTCCCGTCCTGACGTCAGGAAGAGGACCTTCGTCTTGGCGTAAACGGGAAGGCGTTCGTTCCCCAGGCCGACGGCGACGGACAGGGGACCGGCTGTGAGCTTCGTCCCGGCTGGAATGATGACGGCACCGGAGCGGCATTCTTCGCCTTTAGGGATGATGTTGCTGCCCGTCGGGATGGCTTCTGTCACATTGATATGATTTTCCTGGCGTTCGACGTATTCCTGGGGAATGACGGTGTCGCAGTCATCGGGGACGGCGCAGCCTGTCATGAGGCGCACGGCCTGACCGGCTGCGACAGGGCCGTCATAGACGATGCCGGCGCCGATGGTCGCTACGACTTCGTAGGCATTTCCACCATGGCTATGGATGGCATAGCCGTCGAAGGGCGATTTGCGGTACGGCGGATAGTCGCAGGCTGCCGTAATATCCCGGGCTGTGATGCGGCCCAGGGCCTGGTCCGGTGTGACGTATTCTATTTTCGCGTCATAGAAAGACAAGGCGCCGTCGAGACGGCGCCTTGCTTCGGTAATCGTAACGATTTCCATAGTTATGGCTTTCCTTTTTTCAATGCTTTTTCATAAGCGGCCTGTGTTTTGGCCGCTTCTTTTTGTGCTTTCAGTTTAGCCCGCTGGGCAGCGACGACGGCCGGGTCGAAGAGGCTCAGGGCTTCTGTCGGGCAGGCCGGGATGCAGGCCGGTTCCCCCGTTTCCGTATTGGCACAGAGGTCGCATTTGTAGGCGACGATGCGGAAGGGCCGGCCTTTGGTATCGCCGTGGTAGATTTTGGTCATGTTGATGGCCTGGAAGGGACATTCACGGGAACATTTACCGCAGCCCCGGCAGGCCTCTTCGTCGATGACGACCGAGTCCGGTCCCAGGGAAATACAGTGAAACGGACAGGCTTCCATACAGCGCGGTTTCGGGCACTGCTGGCATTGGACGGCCTTGGTGACTTTCGACGTGTAAACGACGTGGACCCGCGGCGTAAAGTCGAAGCTCTTGGGCTTGAGGGCGAACAGGGCCTTGCCCGTATGGCTGGCCACACAGGCGGCCATGCAGGTCCTGCAGCCGATACAGAGTTCCGGGTCCGTCTTGACATGTTTAAACATCGTTTACACCTCCTTTACTTCGATGCCCATACGGGCGCGGATGGCGTCGTACTGGGATTTTACGTCGTGTTCGGCCTGCTTCTGGTCGTCGATTTTTTCGACGCGGCAGGCGCCGTATTTGAAATCCGGCGTATGGC
>CABQJB010000239.1 GCA_902464195.1 uncultured Megasphaera sp. | reverse complement strand
CACTCTACAAGGCTTCGGGCAGGGTGAAGAACCAGATTTGGCTTTCTTGTTCTGACGGGGCATTTTTTTTTCAGGCTGATTTTGACTTTATGGACCTGGTTGTCCTTGTTGTATATCATGGCTTTTTTGTCGCTGTCGTAGGTATAGTCCGAGACTTCGGGCTGGCGGACTTTCTTGTCGTCGACGGCGATGTCCATGCCGAAGTCGTTATCGTTGACGACAGCGAGGGTACGGCGGTCCGGCAGGAGAGCCAGGCCTTCGGCCTTTTCGATGTTCCAGCCCTGAGCGCGGAGGTCCAGGACGAGTTCTTTCTTGGCCGGTACGATTTTCCCGTCCAGGCGGCCGTATTCGAGGTCGCCGTTATCGGCGATGGGCGTAGCACCGTTCAGGTCGACTTTGTAGATGAGGTTCTGCATGGTGCCGTGTTGCTTGCCTTGTTCAATCATCAGGAACTGGCCATGGCCGATGGAGGTGATGTCGCCCAATTTGGCGGCGCCGGGGTTCTTGTAGCCCGTATCGACAGGATAGGCATACATGGTCGTCGTTTTTGTGGCTGGGTCGAATTCGACGATGCGCGTGTATTTGGCGGTTTTGGCCGTTTTTCCGTCGACGTTGAGGGGACTCTGGATGAGAGCGAAGACATGGCCGTGTTCATCGATGGTCAAGCCTTCGCTGCCCCGGTTGGGGACGCGGCTGGCCAGGATGCGGGGCAGGCCCGTGCCGGGACCGTATTTTTCCAGGATATTGCCATGCCGGTCGGCTTTGACGATGAACGGCCCGTATTCATCACTGATCCAGAAATTGCCGTCTTTGTCAACAGCCAGGCCTTCCGTATCGAGGCCGTTTGCATCGGTCCCTAAGTCTTTCATCTGGAAATTCAAGGCGATTTCGTTCGTCGAACCGGTCAGACCGGCTGGCAAGGGCTTGCCAGTGATGGCCTTGCCGCGGACTTTCAAGGGGATGGACGCCGTAATGTCCGCCCGCCCCTGAGCCGGGTTCACGGTGATGACGCCGATGCTGGGCGCAAAATCCGGCGTCGGGAAGAATTTCCCGGACATCTTTTTGCCGTTTTTGATATATTTCGGGATATCGCCGTTCGGACCGCGGTCGGTCAGGCCGTAGAACTCGATGGTCCCGTCGCTTTTGATATCCTTGAAGGCCAGGGACGAGCCGTAGCCGGGGTTGATCTGATGATGAAAAGCCTTTTCGCTGCCCTTATATGGGAGCTGATAATGGTCGGCGTGGACAATGTAGGCCTTGACCGGGACGTCCTGCGCACTGAGACTGGCACCGCCCAGGCAGGACAGCATCAGGCCTGCTGCTATCCAGCGTTTCCATAGTTTGTTCATGAGTAAGCACCTCCTATTATTTCTTTCAGTGTAAGGCCGATGCATAAATATTGTGTTAATTTTGCGTAAGTACTGCGTAAGAAGCTGTGTAAAAATTGTGTCTTTATTGTGAAAAACTCTTGTCTGATTTGTGTAAAATAGGACGGTGGATGGCGCAGGTATGCCGTTTCTTCGCTTTTTGACAGGCTAACCCCTTTTTCGTATACTGGCCATGCAGACCAATGTAGGCTGTGCAGGATGTTTGTCCCGGACTGGCGCTGAGAGAGGAAACTAGGACCACTCGCCTGCAGCGGTATTTTGGGAATCCTGCGGTTCACTATTGTGAAAACAAGGAGGAATTTCTCATGATGAAGACAAAACTTGCTACGGCCCTGATGGCCGCCCTGACAATCAGTTCGGCCTGTGCCTTTGCGGCCAATCCCTTTGTCGATGTTCCGTCGGACAGCTGGGCTTACAAATCCGTCGTCGAACTCGCTGACGCCGGTATCATCCAGGGTGTCGATGGCCAGTACTTCCAGGGCAACCGCAATATCACCCGTTATGAAGCCGCCGAAATGGTCGCTAAAGCCATGGCCCACATGGACAAAGCTTCTGTCGAACAGCGCGCCCTCATCAACAAACTGG
>CABQJB010000238.1 GCA_902464195.1 uncultured Megasphaera sp. | reverse complement strand
AGCATGGGCTGTTCGCCCTGTCTGTGCCTATCTTCAATTTTGAAGGCCAGGTCATCGCTTCCCTGACTATTGCCGGGCCGTCTATGCGCTTTTATGATTCCATCCGTCAGAAGATGTTGTTTACTATGAGTCAGTATGCCTATGAAATTTCCCATTCCTTAGGCTACCGCAAGAAAGAATGATGGGCCGCAGATGGAAGGCTGACGAGTTTCGCGTCGATGCCAGCTTGCTGGCCCCGCGCCTGCTGGGTCAGTATGTCATCCATGAAACGTCACAGGGCATCTGCAGCGGCCGTATCGTCGAGACCGAAGCCTATGGCGGCTCTTATGATGGTTTTCCCGACGACGGGGCCCATAGTTTCCGCGGCCTGACCAAGCGGACGGCACCGATGTTCCATGCCGGCGGTATCAGCTATGTCTACTTGATTTATGGCATGTACTGCTGCTTCAATGTCGTTGCCGGTCCCGAAGGTGAGGGCCAGGCTGTACTTATACGGGCCATTGAACCCATCTGTGGGACGGACCTCATGACGGTGCGGCGGAAGGTAAAGAAAGGCGGCAAGAATCTGACCAATGGACCGGGCAAGCTCTGTCAGGCCATGGCTATTACACGCGGGGAAAATGCCTTAGATTTGACATCTTCCCGGCTGTATATTGCCCATCCCGAAGAAGAGGTCCCGTTTACGGTGGCTGTTTCGCCGCGCATCCATATCGATTACGCCGTACATGGGAAATATTTTCCCTGGCGTTTTTATATCAAAGACAATCCTTACGTATCCAAGGTGTAAATATTTTAGGGGGAGATTACCATTATTGAATTCAGAGAATTTCGCTTAGAAGATAAACCACTCATAGATGACTATTTTCATCAGAAAAGATATGAACAGGCCGACGCTACCTTCATGACGCTCTTTGCCTGGCAGAAGCCCTATGAAATCCAGTGGGCTGAAGAAGACAATGTCCTCTATATCCGCTCGGGCCGCGGTAAGAAACAGTTCTGGATCCCGCCCTTTGCCCGCAAAGACGGCAGTTTCGTCAAAGGCGTCCTGCGCATGCACGAATGGTTCGATGAACACGGCTATCCGTTCCTGATGAAAGGCGTTACGCCGGAAGCGGTCGAACGCATCAAGGCCCTCTGTGAAGACTGTTATGACTTCACGCCGGACCGGGATAACTATGAATACGTTTATCTGACCCAGAGCCTGATCAACTTGTCCGGCAAGAAATACCGCCAGAAGAAGAACAATCTCAATCACTTCCGCAATCAGTATTTTGGCAACTGGGAATACGTCCCCATTACGGAAGACATCTTCGATGAATGTCTGGCTGCAGAAAAGACATGGTACGACCAGCACGAAGCCGGCGACGAAGACGATGAACTCTTAGGTGAACGCCATGCCATCGAAACGGTATTCAATAACTGGGAAGTCCTCCAGCCGACGGGCGGTGCCATCCGCATGTACAATAAGATCGTCGCTTTCTCCATCGGTGAGATGCTCAACGATGATACGGCCATCATCCACTTTGAAAAGAGCGACCCGACAATCCGTGGCCTCTATCAGGTCATCAATCATGAATTCGTCGTCCATGCCTGGCCGCATACGACATATATCAACCGTGAAGAAGATATGGGGATTCCCGGCCTGCGCCATTCCAAGGAATCGTACAATCCTGACCATTTCGTTGAAAAATACGACGTTACACTGCGCCAGAAATAAGGGGGCTTTTCTATGCACTTCCGCTTAGCGACTGAATCGGACCGGGGCCTCGTCGAAAGCCTTTGGGACTACTGTTTTGAACATCGGGAAGATCCGTTTTTTCAGTGGTACTTCAGCCATTTCTATCAGCCGGAAAACGTCCTCATGGGCTTTGAAGGCGACGATATGGCCTGCCTGACCCATCTCAACCCGTATACCCTCTGTTTGCGCGGCAAAGCCGTCGATACGTCGTATATCGTCGGCCTGGCGACCCATCCGGCAGCCCGGCGCAGCGGCGTCGGCGGGAAA
>CABQJB010000237.1 GCA_902464195.1 uncultured Megasphaera sp. | reverse complement strand
CCTTTGGGACGGCCCCTACGAGCCACGAACCACGAGCCACTAGCCACTAGCCACTAATATTATTTTACATTTTTCGTAGCATCGATGCCGAGGGCTCTCATGATGCCAAAGAATACTTCGGTGTTGTCCATGACGCCCTGGAAGTATTCCGAGCCAGGACCATCAGCGTTGAGCGGTACGTCGTCGGCAGCATGGCATTCGTCACCGATGGTATCGGGAATGTTGGCCGGTACGAGTTCCCAGGGATCGCCGTCGTGATGGCGGGCCGGATTGGCTTTTTCGACGACTGTCGATACCTGATGGTATTCGGTCTTATCGCCAGCCTGCTGAGCTTCCTGTTTGGTAACGGTCTGAGAAACAGTCGGCAGCGTCGGTTTCTGCTGGAAGTGGAAGTTTTCGTAATATTCCGGATGGTTGGCATACTGGATGGCCAGGGTGACATCGGGATCCGGATTATCCGGGAAGCCATCGTGGTTGGCATCTTTGAAGGTCGGGAAGATGGAGTCGGCATAAGTGCGGACAGCTGCCAGGCCCTTCTTGCCATCCCGTTCATGGTAGGTCCCGGTAATGGAAGCGCCGTGAGCATGGTCGGCGACGACGATGATCAGGGTGTTGTCTCCGTGTTCTTTATTCCATTTCTGGGCGTATTCGATGGCCTTGTCGAATTCGATGGTATCATACGTTGCGCGCTGCCAATCCATGGCGTGGAGCTGTTTGTCGATGGAAGCGCCTTCAATCATGGCAAAGAAGCCTTTCGGGTTCTTGCTGAGGATATCCAGGGATTTCTTGGTCATGTTAATGAGGTTCGGCTGGTCCGTATATTTGCCGAGGACTTCCGGGTTCTTGAGCATTTCCCGGTCGACATAGACATTCATCGTGCTCGGATGGAACAGGCCCAGGAGCGGTTTATTATCCGGAGCGGCCATCATTTCCTTAGAATCGCTGACAAAGGTATAGCCTTTATCCTTGAATTCCTGGATGACTTTCTGGTTGTCATGGCGCTTCGAGCCCTGTTCGGACTGCGGGATGTAACGGCGCGAACCGCCGCCCATGATGACGTCCGGGCGATGATAATCTTCGAGGTATTCCGAAGCGATGTAATCCTGGTTGGCACGGCGGCGCGTATGACCGACCATGGCTGCCGGCGTGGCGTCTGTCGATTCGGCCTGGGTGATGATACCGACAGACATGCCGCGGCTGCGTTTTACGATTTCCGAAATATTTTCGACGCGCGGATCATCGAAGGGGTCTTTCGTGGAGTCTTCATAGACGCCCAAGGCGTTGACGACGGATTTATGACCTGTTGCATAGGCAGACGCCGAGTTGGCACTGTCTGTCGTCAGGGAATCGTAACCGCTGGTCGTGATCAGGCAGTTATGGGGCATTTTTTCCATGGCCAGCAAGTCATTGTACTTGCCGTTGGTCATGCCTTTGGAAATAATACGGGCCATTTCACGGGCCTGCAGGGACATGCCGTCGCCGACGAAGAGGATGACGTTCTTGGCCTGACGCTGAGCTTTGTCCTGGACGACGGTATAGCGGGCATCGGCAGAATTAGCACCGTCTGCATCAGTAGCCGTCGCCTTTACCGTATAGGCACCGGCTTTGGGGAAATTGACCTGATTGGCACGATATGAAATGACGCCATTGCCTAAATCTTTAGCATCTAATTTCTGACCAAAGAATTTATCGGCCTTCTGTCCATTGACCGTAATGTCGACATTCTTCAGATTCTTTGCTTTCGATACTTCGACGTCGAAATCGAATTTGGCACCAGCCAGGAATTTCGCATTATCGACGGGAAGGATGCGGACATCTGCCGCCTGTACTCCGGGAATGAATCCTGCTAATGAGCCGCAGGCTACCATGGAAAGAATTGCTCGTTTTAACCATTGTCGTTTCATATCGTGACCTCCTGAATTTTGTAACATATTCGACACGATAAGTATAAAGTCCTTATACATAGAAAAGGTCAAATCTATGTATAATTTATGTATAATCTCAGGAA
>CABQJB010000236.1 GCA_902464195.1 uncultured Megasphaera sp. | reverse complement strand
GGCCAGGAGAGTCAGGCTCGATTCGGGCTTGCCGGCCAGGACGGACGCAGCGACGGCCGTCGCCGTCAGGGTATCGGCATTGGCCTGATGGTCCTTTACGAGCCCCATGATGCCGTTCTTAATGTAGCGGCGTGCAATATATAAGGTAAATAATCGGCGAAACAAGAGGATCGACCCGTAGAATTCCGGGTTGACCTTGCGCAGGATGTTCATGGCGATGAAGCCGCCGACGGAGATGATGGCTTCCCGGCGGTACGTAGCGACGTCCATGTCGTCATTCTTCGCTTCTTTCTTGCGGCCATATTTTTCTTCAAAGGCACGGACGAAGAGGTTCAGTGCCCGCAGGTCCAGCCGTCCCACATAGTAGACGGTGACCTTCTTTTCTTCGACGACAGCCGAGACGATGCCGCGGACCTGGCGGAGCTTGACGCTCAGGACAGGACGCATGCGGCTGGGGAGCTCGCTGTGCAGGAAGATGGTATTGCGCATGTACATGACTTAACGCCCCCTCAATAACGACAGGGCCCACCACAGCATCTGCGGTCCTGACGGGCGCTGTCCCATAAATATGACTTTGCGCAAGCCGCGAAGGGTCAGGAGCAGGGCAGCGACTGTGCGCAAGTCAAAAAAACGACTGGATTCATTGCGGATGATACTGCTGAAAAAAGCCCCCGTATCGTGGACCGCTTTGAGATACGTCGTTTCTTCCCCTTTTTTGCCTTCCTGCTTTTCTGCATCGCAGACGGCGCTGACGATACCTTCGACGGCATTCGGGAAGAGGCGGAAGCGGAAGAAGTTTTCCAGCCGGTCCAAGGTCCCTTCACTATGGGCGAAGACCAGGATGCTGCCCGTGACGGCGCTGACCTGGATGAACTGGACATCGGGCAGGGTGCTGACTTTTTCTTCAATCAAACGGGCCAGTTCCGCATTGCCGATGAGGGCCGCTGCGCGATAGCGGCGACGGCCTTTCAAGACGGATACGCAGGCGAAACGGGGCACTTCCGGTACTCCCTTTGCCGCCTGGACCTGAGGCCGGAAGGCACCGGCGGGCGCAGCTGCGGCAGCCGCTTTGCCCTTCTTATTGTGGAACAAGTCGTATACGGCTTTGCCGATTGACGTGCCCACCATAAAACCTGAGGCATAAGACATAATTACCTTCTCCTTTCAACGTGGCTCATGATATAGTTCTCTACCCGGACGAGTTCCCGGTTGGCCCGCAGGACCTGCGGCCGATAGGTGATCAGGACGGAACCCGTGAGGACATTGACATCGACTTTGTCGATTTCTTTATAACTGGCAATGTAGGCATAGACCTTGCGGCCCAATTCGGCATTGCCAATGAGTTTTTTACTGTGCAGGCGGATACGGCCCGGTAAGTAAGACGAAACGGAAACGGCTCTCATGATGAGGTCCCATTTCGACGTCGGAATGATCATAGAAGCAGTCCTTCCTGGTGTTGTTCCTCTTAAAAAGGGCTTGTCGCACGACGACAAGCCCTTTTTAAGTGGTTAGTGGCTAGTAGTTAGTTGTTAGCAGATGGCTTTAAATTTAAAGGCTTCCGCTGAAACCGCAAAGGCCTTCTCTACAAGCCTATTTTGCCTGTGCGGCTTCCTGAGCTGCGATCATGTCTTCCAATTCTTCTTTCTGGCGCTGCAATTCAGCGAGGGGGACCGAAGCGGTCATCGCACCGGCAGCGGGCTGCTGCAGGGCCATGAGCTGCTGTTCCCGTTCGGACATGAGTTTATAACCGAAAACGCCAGCAACGACACCGATACCTAAGCCAATCCAAAAATCTGTATTCTGAAACATACGACACATCTCCCTTGAAAAAATTGATATTCATTTACAGTCCTTATTATAAAGTGGTTTCTTTCACGTGTCAATAGTGTTTATCAAATTCATCATAACACTTTGTTTACAAAATGGTATATTTCGAGGGAAACTACCAGGAAAATACCTTATTTCCAAGGGCTGAGCCATTTATTTCACTGACAAAATTTGTTATAATATAAGCACGTCCTTATGTAT
>CABQJB010000235.1 GCA_902464195.1 uncultured Megasphaera sp. | reverse complement strand
GCTACGCGCTGAGGGTTTCCCGAAGCGTCGTTGTCAGTTTGAGTCTGTCGCGGCGAAGCCGCATTTGAGTCCGAGCGGACGGCAATACTATCTGCCAGAAAATCAACCTCTCAGTCAGCTTCGCTGACAGCTCCCCTATCAGGGAAGCCATTGCGGCCTGCGACCTGCGAACGGCGCGCCGTGAGGCGCTTTACATATAATGCAGCATATCCTGACTGGTCGGGTCGGTTTCGCAGGTGATGTGCCACTGGTTTTCGGCTGCAGCTTGTTCCAGGCGCTGGCAGAGGTCGGCAACGACAGGCGATTCGGTGCCGAAGTGGCCGCCGTCGGCGACGACGATGCCCTGGCGGATGGCTTCCTGGGCGTCATGATATTTGACGTCACCGGTGAGGTAAAGCTGGGCGCCGGCGTCTTTTGCCAATTTGATGAAGCCGGCCCCACCGCCTCCGAGGAGAGCGACGCGGCGGACGATGACATCCGTATCACCGGCATAGGACAAGGCATCGCGATGGAGGAGGCCTTTGATTTTCTTCAAGACATCCATAGCCGGTTCCGGTGTCGGCCAGGTACCGACGCGGCCCATCATGAAGGGATGTCCTTCATTTTTCAGGGGATACAGGTCATAGGCCGGTTCTTCATAGGGATGGACAGCCAGCATGGCTTGTATGGTCTGATGGAGCTTGCTTTCCGGGACGATGGTTTCAATCCGTTCTTCTGCCGCTTTTTCGACTTGACCGATTTCACCGATAAAGGGATGCGTCCCTTCATGGGCTTTGAAACGGCCTTCGCCTTTGGCTGTGAATGAACAGTCGCTGTAGTTGCCGATATAACCGGCACCGGCGTCAGCCAGGGCCTGGCGGACGGCGTCGCCATGGCTTTCCGGGACGTAGACGGCGATTTTATAGAGCTTGTCTTCGGCGACGGGGACGAGACCTTTCAAATCGGTCAAGCCCAGGAGCCGGGCCAGGACGTCGTTGACGCCGCCATCGGCGCTGTCCAGGTTGGTATGGGCGCTGTAGACGGAAATGTGATGAGACAGGAGCTTCTGATACATGCGGCCGCTGTACGTATCGGTCCGCAGGGATTTCAAGCCATCAAAAATGACCGGGTGATGGCTGACAATCATCTGAATACCGTGTTCGATGGCATAATCGACGGTCCCCATCATGACGTCCAGGGTGACCATGAGTTTATCGACCGGTTCATCCGGGCTGCCGATGAGCAGGCCCGGATTATCCCACGATTCTTTGAGCGACAACGGCGCCCAAGCTTTCAAGACTTTAACGATTTCACCTACTGTAGTTGCCATTTCAATTCCCTCCAGAAGCGCAATTCGCTTTCTATTTTTTCAATCCGTTGGTGCACATCTTTGCGGCTCTTCTTCAGGCCTTCCAGGATGTGCCCTTTCGTTTCCATGAGAATATCAATCTTGCGGCTCAATAACGGGTCGCGGCGCTGCCAGTTCACGGGACCGATATCATAGATCCAGTCCGGCAGGGCCTCGGCCTGTCCCGGCACGACCCGCATCAACTCGTAAAGGCGGCCGTCGTCAATGACCAGCCGTTCGTCTTCGATGTGCCAGCCGTGCTCGTAGAGATAACGGCGCAAGGCACCGGCATCGCTCTGGGGCTGCAAGACGACGAATTTCAAGGACTGCCAGACTTCATACGAAGCCTGGAGTATCCGCACCATCAGCGGGCCACCCATGCCACAGATGACAGCACCGTCGGCTTCCCCCACATTGACGCAGGTCAGGCCGTCGCCTAGACGGCAGTCGATGCGGTCGGTCAAGCCGGCACCGCGGACGTGGGCCACGGCCGCAGCCAGCGGTCCCGGGACGATGTCGGCGGCAATGGCCGACGGACAGTGGCCGCTCTCACAGACGGAGACCGGGATATAGGCGTGGTCGGTCCCGATGTCGGCAATGACGGCCCCCTGTGGAATGAGGGATACAGCCGCAGCCAGGCGGTCCGTTAATTTCATGATGAACACTTCCTTTATGACAGAATCTAATTGCACCCCCTATTATAACAGACGGGGAGAGAATTGAAAGGGGCTAGGGGCTAGGGG
>CABQJB010000234.1 GCA_902464195.1 uncultured Megasphaera sp. | reverse complement strand
GTTCATAAAGTATATGATGGGGAGGGTGTATGGATATACGAAAAGCACTTATTTTTGATATGGATGGGACTATGTTTGATACGGAGCCCATTTCTTATCGCTGTTGGCGGAACGTATCAGCCCGGCATGGTTTTAACCTGGACCGCTCGGTGTTCGACCGCATGCTGGGACGGGATAATCTGCGCATCCGTGCTATTTGTGATGACGCCTTCGGGCCGGATTATCCCTATGACGATATTTGTCGGGAAAAAGTGGCCTTGCAGCTGGAATATTACCGCAGCCATGCCATTCCCATCAAGCCGGGCCTGCTCCACGTCCTGCATTACGCCCGGGAAGAAGGGATTGCCTGCGCCGTCGCTTCGTCGTCACCGCGGACACTGATTGAATATTTATTAGATAAAACGGGTGTAGCTTCCTTCTTTTCCGTCGTTCAGAGTGGGGAGGAAGCGACCCATGGCAAGCCGGATCCGGATGTGTTCCTCATGGCCTGCGACAAAGCCCGCGTTTCACCAGATCAGGCCTTGGTACTGGAAGATTCAGAGAGCGGCATCCTGGCCGCCCATGCTGCGGGCATCCCGTCTATCTGGATCCCCGATTTAATTACCATTCCCAAAGACGTACAAGACCTGGCCTGGACATGTTGCCACAGCCTGGAAGAAGTTCCAGGACTGCTGGCGAAAGGGGATTTATAATATGACACAGATAAAGCGAAGCCGCTGGCTTTTGCTCATGACCGTATTTTTAGGGATGCTGGCAGCCATTGCGCCGCTGTCGACGGATATGTACCTGCCAGCTCTGCCGTCGATGATGACGGCTTTTGGCGTAACGCCGTCTGTTATCCAGCTGACTCTGACGGCCTCTATGACCGGCATGGCGCTGGGACAGATTGCTGTCGGCCCTATCAGCGATGATAAGGGGCGACGCCTGCCCTTGATGATTGGCATGGCTATCTTCACCTTATCGACGGTAGGCTGTATCCTGTCTTCATCTATTGCCGTCTTCCTTTTATTCCGCTTCATCCAGGGCTGTGCCGGCGGCGCCGGTATCGTCCTGTCCCGGGCCATTGCCCGCGATATCTGCAAGGGTAGCGCCTTGACGCGGCTCTTTGCCATGCTCATGCTGGTCAACGGCATCGCACCTATCCTGGCGCCGGTCATCGGTGGTCAGATCCTGCGCTTTGCGCCCTGGGAAGGTATCTTCGTCCTCGTCGCCCTGGTCGGCCTGGTCCTGACGGCGTCGGCCGGTATCATGCACGAAACCCTGCCGCAGCGGCGCCGTATTTCCGGCGGCATGACGGCCAGCCTCAGAGGCTTCGCCGCCCTTTTCCGGCAGCCTTACTTCATGGGCCACTGCATCATGCAGTGCTTCGGCTTTGCCGCTTTCTTTTCCTATATTTCCGGTTCGTCCTTCGTCTTCCAGAACGTCTATGGCGTGTCGGCCCAGACCTTTAGCTATATTTTCGGTGTCAACGGTATCGGTCTGATGATTGCCGGTGCTGTCACGGGACGCATGACGGGCCGCGTAGCTGATTGGAAACTGCTCTGCGGCGCCCTGCTGCTGGCCGCCGTTGGCAGCGTCCTGCTGCTGACCTCTTTCTGGTGGGATTTGCCTTTGCCCGTCGTCATCGTCCTCTTGTTCCTGACCGTATCGCCCTTGGCCATGATGAGTACCAGCAGTTTCTCCATGGCCATGCAGGACCAGGGACGCAATGCCGGCAGCGCATCGGCCCTCATCGGCTTCTTCTCCATGATCAGCGGCGCCGTCATGGCCCCAGTCGTCGGCATCGCCGGCGACCATACGGCCATCCCCATGGGTATCGTCATGGTCATCGGCGAAATCGGCGCCCTCCTGACCTTCTACGCCTTGATCTATCCGAGACATAAGGATAGTTAGTAGGGGCTCGCACGTGGCGAGCCCGCCGGGGATATGCGAGATACTTGTAAACTTGATTTGTGTGAGCGGGCGTCCCACGTGGACGCCCCTACAGAAAAAGGGGGCTGTCGCACGAAGATTTTTGCCATCATGCGAGGCCCCGTTTACTTTATAGTTTGTAGCACAGAGTTTGTAGTTTGCAGAGAAAACC
>CABQJB010000233.1 GCA_902464195.1 uncultured Megasphaera sp. | reverse complement strand
AAACGGAGCGATGGCAGCGCCGGCATCCGCAATGAAGTCTGGATTATCCCGACCGTCGGCTGTGTCAACAATATTGCCAGAGCCATTGAAACGGCGTCCCAGGCCTATAAGACGGAAAACATCGACGGTATTTATGCCTATAGTCATCCCCACGGCTGCTCACAGTTAGGCGATGACCAGGTCCATACGCAAAAGATATTAAGTGGTTTGATTCACAATCCCAACGCCGGCGCCGTCCTGGTCCTGAGCCTGGGCTGTGAAAACAACCAGGTCAGCCTGATGAAAGAAGTCATCGGCGACTATGATCCGGACCGGGTCAAGTTCCTGGTCTGCCAGGACATAGAAGATGAAATCGAAGCCGGCACGGCTATCGTCAAAGAACTCTGCCATTACGCGGCTCAGTTCCATCGCCAGCCCTGCGATGCATCGCTGCTGACGATTGGATTGAAATGCGGCGGCTCCGACGGCTTTTCGGGCATCACGGCCAATCCTTTGGTCGGAGAGATTTCCAACCGCCTCATCGCAGCTGGCGGTACGTCCATCCTGACGGAAGTGCCGGAAATGTTCGGTGCCGAAACGCTGCTCATGAACCGGGCACGCAACCGGGAAGTCTTCGACAAGACCGTCGGTCTCATCAATCACTTCAAAGAATATTTTATGAGTTATGGCGAAAAGATCAATGAAAATCCATCGCCAGGCAACAAGGCCGGCGGTATCACGACGCTGGAAGACAAGTCCCTGGGCTGTGTCCAAAAGGGCGGCCGGGCTCTTGTCGAAGATGTCCTGGCCTATGGAGACAGGGCGACGAAGAAAGGCCTAAACTTGTTGCAGGCTCCAGGTAATGATTTAGTGGCCTCCAATGCCCTGGCCGCTGCCGGAGCCCATATGGTACTGTTTACAACGGGCCGGGGTACGCCGTTTGCCTGCCCCGTACCGACGATTAAGATTTCCAGCAATAGTCACCTGGCCGGTTTCAAACGGAACTGGATCGATTTCAATGCCGGGACCATTGCCGAGGGGGAATCGCGGGAAGCCGCAGCAGACCGCCTTTTCCAGTATATTCTTGACGTAGCGTCAGGTCGTGTCCATGCGAAATCGGAAGCCTTGGACAAGCACGAACTGGCTATATTCAAAAACGGAGTTACTTTATAAGGAGGGAGTGCTATGAGCACACAAGCAGGGACATTGCCGAACAAGACGGAGACCGTTACGCCGGCAGCTTCTAAGGAAGGCCATGTTAAATTATCGTGGCGTGAAAAAATCTGTTACGGTTTCGGTGACTTTGGGAACGGTTTCATGTTCGACTTAGGCCAGGCCTATTTGACGAAATATTGGATTGATGTCTGCACCATTCCGGCCGCTGCCGTTGCAGGTATCTTCGCCTTTACGAAAATCTTCGATGCTTTCATGGATCCTATTGCCGGTTCGGTCATCGACGGCCGTAAGAATATCGGTCCACGCGGCAAGTTCCGCCCGGTCATGATGGCATCGGCTGTTATCCTGGCTATTTTGACGGTCATTACCTTTACCATGCCGGACCTCTCGCCGACGGGCAAGATTCTCTTTGCCTATGGTGCCTATATGGCCTGGGGCCTTGTTTACTCGTTTACTAACATCCCTTATTCTTCCCTGGCCAGCGTCATGACCCGTGATGTTGAAGAACGAAGTCAGATGGCGACGACCCGCCAGGCCGGTTCTATCGGGGCCCAGCTCATTACCGGCATGGCCTTCGTACCGGTCGTCCTCATGTTCGCTTCACCTCATGAAGGCTTCTTCGCCGCTTCTATCGTCATGTCTATCATCGGCGTCATCGGCTTTGCCATCTGCTATTTCAACTGCCATGAACACGTTCCGGTCAAGCGTAATACCCAGAATGAACAGAAAGCGAAATTCTCGGACTATATTAAACTCGTGTTTACTAATAAACCGCTTCTGTGCATCATTTTGATGACCTTGTTTACCATCTCGGCGATGAACACGAATAACCAGATGATGATTTTCTTCTGCCAGTATAACTTGGGCCATATGGGCTTGCAGCCGATTGTAAACGGCATCATGATGGGCTGCTCCGTCGTAGGTATCCTGCTC
>CABQJB010000232.1 GCA_902464195.1 uncultured Megasphaera sp. | reverse complement strand
CCACAAACATCAAACATCAATAAAGGTAAGCGATGCACCATCCCTGTCGGCATCGAGGCGGACCTTGACACCGTAAGGCACGAAAGTCTTATCCTTCGTATGACCGACAGGCAGCCCCTTGATGGCTGGCTTCCCGGCCAGCTGGGCATAATAATCCAGCACCTGTTCCGTCGTAAAATCTCCCGGATCATGGGGACAGTCGGTGAAATCGCCATAGGTGATAGCGGCGACGCGGGACAAGAGGCCGCTCTGCCAGAGCTGGTTCAGCATGCGGTCGATACGGTAGGCATCTTCGCCGGTATCTTCCAGGACCAGGATGCAGCCCGTCCCATCGAGGGCATAGGGCGTGCCAACCAAGGACGTCAGGACTGTCAGATTGCCGCCGACAATCGGCCCTTCCGCCTGTCCCGGAACGACGGTCGTCAGCTTCCGCCCGGCCGGCAGGGCCAGAGGGCCTCGCCAGCAATCCGTCGTAAGGCCCTGGAAGAACTGACCTGCCGTATAGGCATCGGAGCCGCCAAGGGTGACCATGAGCGGTCCATTGGCTGTGACCAAGCGGCATTTTTCCCAGAGGGCAATCTGCAAAGCCGTCACATCGCTGAAGCCGACGACCAGTTTGGGATGAGCTGCGATATATTCATAATCCAGCTTATCGAGGATGCGCGCCGAGCCATAGCCGCCATTGAGGCAGATAATGGCCTTGACGTCATCGTCGTGGAACAAGGCGTTGATATCGCGGGCCCGTTCCGCATCGGTCCCGGAAAAGAAGCCATAATTCCCGGTAGCCGTCGGCGTCATCTTGACGCGATAGCCGGCCTGTTCCAGCCGGGCTACGGCCGCAGAAATATCCTGCCCTTCATCGTGCGTCGCCGGCGCTGCGATACCGATGCAGTCGCCGCGATGCAGTGCCGGTCCCCGAAGAGCCCTTCCCGCCGTTACTCCCCCTTGTAGTAACGCTCCATGCCCTTGGCATAGCCATAGTCGTCATTCAAATATTGCCCCGTCTTCTGCTTGTAACAGAGGTTGACGGCAACGAAATCGGCAATCTGATTGTGCTTAAGTTCCTTCTTGCGCATAGGGATTTCCTGCCAGCTATGGGTCGAATCATTATACAGCCAGGCCTGGCCGTGGGCGACCTTATAAGTCAACGTATACTGCCCTTCGATATTCCCCGAATCCTCTGGCGACCGGAACAGATTGACCTTGAAAATCCAGCCCTGACCGTCATCCTTCACGGTCTCCATCGAACTCAAGTCGACGTACATTTCATAACCCATGCCAAAATTAATCGGCCGGTAATGACTATTCGAAGCCAAGGGACTGTTAAAAAAAGCCTGGCCGCTGCCAAACCCGCCAAAGGCCACAACAGCCCCCAACGACAACATGACCAAACCGCGTTTCATATTCATACAAAAACCTCCCTTCAAAGTATGCCTTTATTATACGACAAAAAAGGGCTTGTCGCACGTGTGACAAGCCCTTTTAGTGGCTAGTTGTTAGTGGCTAGTGGCTAGCAGATGGCTTTAAATTTAAAGCTTCTCTCTGCAAACTATAAGAATCGCCTGTTTACGATTTGTAGGGGCGCCACGTGGGGCGCCCATTTCTGAACTAGGGTGAATACCCCTTACTCGTTCGATGGGTTCATATATAATCTCCCTTCATTCATATAAAAGAAATATCCCCAATTGCAGACGGGCTCGCCACGTGCGAGCCCCTACAATACAAACCGCCTCTTTATTCATGCAAATGAAATGTCCCAATTATCAGATAGGCTCGCCCTCTACTGTGGTCCGTTTCAGCAGCCATCCTGCCATTCATTTCATTCATGCCCTGACGGGCTGAAAAGGCACGTGCGAGCCCCTACGATGATTTTTATATGAATACAAACAGTGAACGTACTCCCGCCTATAGAGGCGGGAGCTTCCTGCTTCAACGAGAACAGCGCCACGGACTCCAAAGAGTTGCGGCGGCTTACACTCTCTCCACAGGCGTAGATTCCCGTGCGACCCACGGTATTTTATGGATTACGTCAGGCAAATATCCGCCTGGCCTCTTCTCGGATATTTATGGCAGCATTCTTATCGCGGTTATGGTGACTGCCACA
>CABQJB010000231.1 GCA_902464195.1 uncultured Megasphaera sp. | reverse complement strand
AGCCTATAGTAAGTGTATAAGTACAGTGTATACTTTATTTCTCGTGCGATACACAATTCATATTACACCAATAAGAAATAAGTATAGCTTCGGATCCGTGGGAAGTAGAGTAACCCTACACACAATTTGATAGAGGAGGGATTGTTTTATGAATGGTTTGTATTTAGTCATTATCTCTGCATTAGTATTTGTACTGGCTTACCGTTTCTACGGCGCTTTCATTGCCGCCAAAGTCTTGACGGTCAATCAGTACAAGGTCACACCGGCCTTCCGCTTTGAAGACGGCCACGACTACGTGCCTACCAACAAGTACGTCGTCTTTGGTCATCACTTCGCCGCTATCGCCGGTGCCGGCCCGCTCGTAGGCCCGGTCATTGCCGCTCAGTTCGGTTATCTGCCCGGCGCTTTGTGGATCCTCATCGGCGGCGTCCTCGCCGGTGCCGTCCACGACATGGTCATCCTCTTCTGCTCCATGCGTTACGATGGCAAATCCATCGCTGAAATCGCAAAAGCACAGATTGGTGACAAGACTGGCCTGGCCACGTCCTTTGCCGTCCTGTTCCTCAACATCCTGGCTATGGCCGGCATGGCCGTCGTCATCGTCAACGCCCTGCACGACAGCCCCTGGGGTACCTTCACCATCGGCATGACCATCCCTATCGCTCTTTTCATCGGTGTTTATATGCAGTTCCTGCGCCCTGGCCGCATTAAAGAAGGCACCATCATCGGTGTCGCCCTGACCTTGCTGGCCGTCATCCTCGGCCCGGCCGTCCAGGCATCACCGACCTTAGCTCCGCTGTTCACCATCAGCCCTAAGGGGATTTCCATCGCCCTCATCATTTACGGCTTCGTAGCCGCTGCCCTTCCGGTATGGCTGCTGCTGGCTCCGCGTGATTACCTCTCGACGTACATGAAAATCGGGACCATCGGCGCCCTGGCTATCGGCATCCTCATCGTCGGACCGGCTGTCCAGATGCCGGCCATTACCCAGTTCTGCGCTGGCGGCGGTCCGGTCATCACCGGCCCTGTCCTGCCGTACATCTTCATCACCATCGCCTGCGGGGCTGTCTCCGGCTTCCATTGCATGATTTCCACCGGCACGACGCCGAAGATGCTCATGAACGAACGCTCTATCCTCCCCGTCGGCTACGGCGCAATGCTTACCGAATCCTTCGTCGGTATGATGGCTTTGATTGCAGCCTGCTCGCTCGTACCGAATGACTACTTCGCCATCAACTCGTCAGCTGAACATTTCCAGGCTCTGGGCATCCAGGTCGTCGACCTGCCGCAGCTGAACGCCATGGTCGGTGAAAACGTCGCCCATCGTCCGGGCGGTGCTGTTTCCCTGGCTGTCGGCATGGCCTTCATCTTCTCCAACATCCCCGGTCTCGACCACCTCATGAACTACTGGTATCACTTCTGCATCATGTTTGAAGCCCTCTTCATCATGACGATTATTGATGCCGGTACCCGTGTCGGCCGTTACATGCTTCAGGAACTCGTCGGCCGCGTATGGCCGAAGTTCGGCGATCCCCACTGGCTGCCCGGCGCTATCATCGCCTCGGCTCTGATCTCCGGTGCATGGGGTTACATCGTCCTCCAAGGGAACTTGTCCACCATCTGGCCTATCTTCGGTGTATCCAACCAGCTGCTGGCCATCATCACCCTGGCTATTTCTACCGTTGTCATCTGTGCCATGGGTAAAGCCCGCTTCGCCTGGGTTACGGTTATCCCCTGGGCTTTCCTGACTGTCGTCATTTTCTGGGCCGATTACCTCAACATGTTCAACATCTACTGGCCTAAACAGGAATGGCTCCTGTTCGTCGTATCGGCCATCATGGCTATCCTGGTCATCATCGTCAGCATCTCCTCTATCAGAAGATGCCTGTACCTGGCTAAGACCGTACCGCCCAGCTACGATACGACAGAAACCGTAGAAGCCGAAGAATTGAAACACCTGGAAGAACTCATCAAGACCGACCCGGTCGCCAAACGCTTCAAAGAACTTACAGTTGATCATCATTAGAAAAAAAGGCTTGTCGCACAGCGGCAAGCCTTTTTGGGTGGTTCGTGGTTCGTGGTTCGTGGCTAAGGGCTAGGGGCTAGGGG
>CABQJB010000230.1 GCA_902464195.1 uncultured Megasphaera sp. | reverse complement strand
CAAACTATAAAGTAAACGGGGCCTCGCATGATGGCAAAAACCTTCGTGCGACAGCGCCTTTTTGAGTATAGGGCCTCACATGATGGCAGAAACCTTCGTGTGCCAGCCCTTCTTCTTATTCGTGGATCGTCATTTTACCGATGGCCATGGCAATATGCGGGTCCATTTCGTCGTAGATGGTACTCTTGCCCGTATCCAGCATGCGGATGGCTTTCATATCGTCTTCGTCGAGGGTAAAGTCGAAGACATCGATGTTTTCCTGCATCCGCGCTTTATGGATCGTCTTGGGGATGACGACGATATCCCGTTGAAGCAGCCAGCGCAACATGACCTGACCGACGGTCTTGCCGTGTTTGGCAGCGATGTCCATCAAAAGCGGCGTATGGAAGATATCGTTGTTCCCTTCGGCAAAGGGTGCCCAGGCTTCCTGCTGGATGCCCAGTTCTTTCATGAGGCCTTCTTCAGCCCATTTCTGGTCCCATACGTTGGTTTCGATCTGATTGACGGCCGGCGTGACAGTATTCATGTTGGCCAGGTCTGCCAGCCGTTCGTTCCAGAAACTGGTGACGCCGATGGCCCGGATACGGCCTTCCTGATAGAGCCGTTCCATAGCCCGCCAGGCCCCGTAGTAATCGCCATAGGGTTTGTGGATCAAATAGAGGTCCAAATAATCCAGGCCCAATTTCTTCATTGATACGTCGAAGGCCTTCAGGGTAGCATCATAGCCATGGTCCTGGACCCACAATTTGGTCGTGATGAATAAGTCTTCCCGGCGGATGCCGCTTTGACGCACGGCAGCGCCGACACCTTCTTCGTTTCGGTAAGATGCGGCCGTGTCGATGAGGCGGTAGCCCGTTTCCAAGGCTTCACTGACGGCTTTTTCCGTGTCAGCCGGTGCCGTCTGATAAACACCAAATCCTAATTTCGGCATAGTGACGCCGTTATTCAAAGTTACGAATTCCATAATGTCCTCCTATTTATCTTCAAAAGGCAGATGCATGTTAGCATAGCGGGCTTCCAAATCCGGTGTCGCCGTGTAGTACTGGCGCGTCCCGTTCAGACCGTTGACAGCGGCCATTTCTTCATCGGTCAGGGCAAAATCGAAGATGTCGAAATTACTGCGCAGATGTTCCGGGTTCTTCGTGCCCGGGATGGTGATGAACTGCCGCTGAACAGCCCAGCGCAGAATGATTTGGACCGTACTCTTGTGATACTTGTCGGCCAATGCCATAAAGACTGGGTCGCGAAACAGTTCCGGGTCGCCATGGCCCAGTGGATACCAACCCATGAGCTTCGTGCCGTATTCGGCCAGACGGGCCATGATATCGTCGTAGACGTGGTACGGATGCGTTTCCAGCTGGATGACATGGGGCTTGACATCGGCATGGGCCAGGAGTTTTTCCAGTTTGTCACCGTGGAAATTGGAAATCCCCAGGGAACGGGCCTTGCCGTCGTGATAGGCCTGTTCGATAGCTGTATACCCGGCCAGATAATTGCCTGTCGGCTGATGGATGAACAACAAATCGACATAGTCGACGCCCAGGCGTTCCAAGGTCTTGTCGACAGCCTGTGCCTTTTCATACAGCGTTGGCCATAATTTCGTCGAAATAAATACATCTTCCCGTTGGACCAGGCCTTCTTCCAATGCCCGGCGCAGTCCCTTGCCGACAGCTTCTTCATTGACATAGGCGTTGGCCGTGTCGATGAGGCGGTAGCCCATCTTCAAGGCAGCATAAACGGATTTCTCCGTATCTTCCGGGCTGATCATGAAGGTCCCCAGGCCTAACAACGGGACCTGCACGTCATTGCTCAATGTCGTATATTCCATGGTATAATCTCCTTTCATACTCTCTGTATATGATATAGTGTGTAATAGGTATTTCCTGTCTACATCTCGCATTTTACAACAGCTTTCAAAAGATGTACAATGCCAACAAGGGAATTCACTATCCACTTTTTATATACTGAAATAGAGAAAGGAGCCACTATGATCGAAACGAACCTGCTCGCACAATTCGTCGCCTTCGCCAAGGCCGGCACCCTGACCCAGGCAGCCCAGGACCTGCACACGTCCCAGCCGGCACTGACGCGTTCCATGAAGAAATTGGAAG
>CABQJB010000229.1 GCA_902464195.1 uncultured Megasphaera sp. | reverse complement strand
GTCCTGACCTGGGTCGATGAAACGTATTGCGGTTAAAAGAAGATAACAGAATCATTGAGGTGACAATGGCGTTGCTTCCCATTCCCCCGGGAGCAGCGCCATTTTCTTTGCAGGAAAGGAAGCGGTCTTATGCAGCTTATTTGTGCAATCGTCCGTCCCGAACGGGCGCATGGCGTCGTAAAAGCCTTGGAAAACGGCGGTTATAATGCTTTCAGTGAATGGGGCATCACCGGCCGGGGCCGGCAGCGCGGTATCCAGGTCGGTCCTGTTTTCTATGAAGAAATGCCCAAACGGATGTTGTACATCGTCGTCCGCGATGAAGAAAAGGATGAAGTCGTCGATATCATCCTGCACAGTGCCCGCACCGGTGAAAGCGGATGCTCTGGCGACGGCAAGATTTTCGTCCAGCCCATTACCGAATCCTATACAATCAGTGATGATATTTAACTGGTAAGAGCTGCGAAAGGAGCGAGTGTTATGAAGCGGTCAGAACGAACGGAATTGAAGAAATCCCTTAGTCCGGCGGCCATCTGGGCCGTCGCCCTGGGTTCGATCATCGGCTGGGGCTGTTTTATCCAGGGCGCAAACTGGACGGCCCGGGCTGGTGGTCCCCTGCCATTGATGATCGGTTTTGTCGTCGGCGGGATTTTGATGAGTATCGTCGGCAAGAGTTATTCCTATATGATAGCTAAATTTCCTGTTGCCGGCGGCGAATTTGCCTATGCCTATCAGGGCTATGGCCGGACAGCCTCTTTCATCTGCGGCTGGATGCTGTCTTTAGGCTACCTGTCCATCGTGGCCCTCAATGCGACGGCCCTGCCCGTCCTGGCGGGTTATCTCTTCCCGGGCGTTTTTAATCAAGGCTTCTTATATACTATCGCCGGATACGATATCTATGCCGGGGAAGTCGCTTTGTCCGTCTTTTTCATCATCCTTTTTGGGGCGCTGAACTATTTTGGGGCTAAATCAGTAGGCAATATGCAGCTGACCATGGTCCTCATCATGTGCGCCGCTGTCGCCATTTCCCTGATTGGCGTCGTCGGGACCGGTCATTTTCATGTAGAAAATCTACTACCTGCTTATGGGGAAGGGAAATCTTTCCTGGCCGGCTTCGTATCCATCCTGGCTTTGGCACCTTTCCTGTATGTCGGTTTCGACTGTATCCCACAGGCCGCGGAAGAATATAATTTCCCACCACAAAAGGCAAAGATCCTCATTTCCTCGGCTTTGTTCGCCGGAGCGGTAACCTATGCGATCATGGCCCTGGTAACCGATGTCGTCATGCCCTGGACCGACATGATTCAGCTGACGACGCCGACAGGTGCTCCCATTAAATGGCATACCGGGGCGATGCTGGATATGGCCATGGGCACGGCAGGTGTCGCCTTTGTCGTCGTTGCCGTCTGCATGGGGATATTTACTGGTCTCAATGGCTTCTTCATGACGTCGAGCCGCCTCATCTTCTGCATGGCTCGGGCCAAGATGCTGCCGAAGGTCTTTGCAAAAATTCATCCGAAATATAATACGCCAGGCGCTTGCATCATTTTCACGACGCTCGTCTGCGTAATCTGCCCCTTCTTTGGCAGAGAAGTCCTGAACTGGGTCGTCGATATGTGTTCTGTCGGCACGGCTTTCGGATATTTCTTTACCTGTGCCGGTGCCTATATCCTCATTAAACAGTACGATGTGCCCGATGATGTCAATCGTATTTCCAAGACGACAGCCATGGCGGGCTGCCTGATTTCTGTAGCCATCCTGGGGCTGCTCATCATACCGGGATCGCCGGCGTTCATGTCAGTTCAGAGTTTCATTGCTTTGGGAATCTGGGTTTTCCTCGGCTTTTCCTTCTTTGCCTATTCCCGCAAGAATTTTAAAAACGTTTCTAAACGGGAAATGGATTACCTCATCTTAGGGAACGTCCAGGTCCGCATGGGCCTTCGCAAGAATCGCAAACAGGAAGACCGTGTCGTCGGTCATTTAGTAGAATGTCGCAATCATGGCAGTCATTAAGGGGGCATTTATATGTGGACCTATGAACAGCCCGTGACCATCACTTTTGGGGCGGGAACCGTTAAAGAAATCGTACCCTTGGCACGTAAACAAGGATGGAAACGAGGTATCAT
>CABQJB010000228.1 GCA_902464195.1 uncultured Megasphaera sp. | reverse complement strand
CACCATGGGTCCGCCGGTCCATATAAGCCTCGATTTTTTCACAGACTGCGGCCATGACCGGTTCCAGCAGGTCCCGTTCCTTCAGCAGGCGGACCGCTTCATCTGTCGTCAGGCTGTCGTAAATCTGACGGGCCAGCTTCCGGGAGGCACCGGCAAAGACGGCTTCCAGGGCCAAAAGAGTCGTGCGGCCGTCGGCATAGTGGGAATGGGTATTCATGATGCCCTGGGCAACTTTGACCAATTTGCCGATATGACCGATGACCAGGACGTCGGAAAAGCCTTTGTAGGCAGCATAATCGAGCGTTTCGCCGACATAGTTGCTGATAGTCACGCGCTGGCTGATGTCGACGTCCAGATGGTCGCGGCTGAAATCGACGCCGTAATTGCCGAAAAAGGCCAACAAATGCGTCTGGCCGGCAGCGCGGCGGGAATCCATTTCCGTATGGATCGTATCGACCAGGGCCTGCTCGCTCATGGGATCGACGATGCCCGACGTCCCCAGGATGGACAGACCGCCGACGATACCCAGGCGCGGGTTGAAGGTCTTCTGGGCCAGGCGCTGGCCATCGGGAATGGATAAGGTCAGGCGCAGGCCGCCGGTGTAACCGCACTGCTGACAGGCCTCTTGCAGGGCTTCAGTAATCATGCGGCGCGGCACGGGATTGATGGCCCAATCGCCGACGGAACAGGCCAGGCCAGGCTTAGTCACGCGGCCGATACCGATGCCGCCGATAATGGACAGGCCGGACGGCGTCTTTTCGACGGTCCCGTAGACGAGCATGCCGTCGGTGATATCCGGGTCGTCGCCGCTGTCCTTGCGGATGGCACATGTCGCCGACTGGGGGCCGAAAGAGACGTCTTCCGGGATGAGCTGGAGAACCGTCCCCTGCGGCGTCTGCAAGGACACGGCCTCGACGCGGCGCCCGGTCAGGACCATAATGGCCGCAGCCTTCGCCGCCGCGGCCGCACAGGACCCGGTCGTATAGCCGCAGCGCAGTTTCTTCCCTTCTTTGACCGTAAATAGTGACATGGTATAATTCTCTCTTCCTGTATCTCTACAAATCTTATTACGTTTTTCCTAAGTTTGAAGTGGAAAGTTTGAAGTTTGAAGTGAAACATCACTCTGCAATACGACAAGGGCCGAACGGCCGTCACTGGTGGTGACGATGTCGGTCCGGACGGAGAAGACGTCCCAAAGCCGCTCGGGCGTGAGGACGGTCTGGGGCGGTCCCGTACAGACCAGGGCTCCGTCTTTCATGATAACGACTTCGTCGGCATATTGCCAGGCCTGATTCATGTCGTGCAGGACGACGACGATGGTCTTCTGCCAGCGTTCGTTGATGCGTCGCAGGAGGTCGAGGATGCGCAGCTGGTGGTTTATGTCGAGGTACGTCGTCGGTTCGTCCAGCAAGAGAATCGGTGCATCCTGGGCCAGCAGGACAGCCAGCCAGGCACGCTGCTGTTCGCCGCCAGAGAGGTGCTGCATGACTTCGCCGGCATAGGCTTCGAGGCCGACGGCCTGGATAGCCCGGTCGACGGCGTCCCGGTCTGCCCGGCTCCGGCCGCTCCAGAGGCGGCGGTAGGGAAAACGCCCCATGCCAACTAAATCGCGGACAGTCACATCAGGCGGCACGTCATGGTTCTGAGTCAGGAAGGCCATTTCCCGCGACAAGGCCTTGCGGGAAAAATCATGAACCTCGCGCCGGCCCAGGCAGATAGAGCCGCTGGCTGCGGGAATCATGCAGTTCACGGCCTTGAGGAAGGTACTCTTGCCGCAGCCGTTGGGGCCGATGATGGCCGTCACCTTCCCTTTGGGCAGGGCTACACTGAAATCATGGAGGATGGTCCGCCGGCCGCGCCGAACGACGAGGTGCTGGACCGTAATGGCATCGGCCATGACTCACACTTCCTTCCGCAGGAGAAATAAGAAAAAGGGCGCCCCCATAAAGGCCATGATGATGCCTACGGGCAATTCAGCCGGCGCCAGGATGAGCCGGGCTGCCGTATCGCTCAAGGTCACGGTCGCCACGCCGAAGATGGCCGATCCCGGGATGATGTAACGGTAATCGGACCCAACCAGGAGGCGTACGATATGCGGCACGATGAGGCCGACGAAACCCAAGAGGCCGGCGACGCTGACGGCACTGGCAG
>CABQJB010000227.1 GCA_902464195.1 uncultured Megasphaera sp. | reverse complement strand
CATGGGTACGTATCTCGGCTTATATTGCGGCCTGAAAGCTATCCAGTCGAACTTGAAGCTGGTCGGCATTGCCGTCATGCCCTTTGACATGGAAAAATTAAAGGCCTACTTTAAGCAGGCCAAGGAAGAATATGGCTTTGATTTCGACGGTGACTTCCACGTCGAAACAGGCTATATCGGCAAGGGCTACAACGAACCGGAACCGCGGGTCCGCGAAGCCATTTACACCATGGCCCGCCACGAAGGCATCCTCCTCGACCCGTGTTACACGGGCAAGATGTTCGCCGGTGTCCTGTCGATGATCAAAGAAAAGAAAATCAAACTGGGCCGCCAGGTCATCCTCGTGCACACTGGAGGTATGCCCGGCCTCTACACCAAAGCCCACCGCATCAAATTTGAAAACGAACTCAAAAACCAGATAGAGATTGTGAAATAAAAAACGTGTCCCTTAGGGGACACGTTTTTTTCGTAGGGGACGCCCTTTGGGCGTCCCGCCTGATTCCTTAGATTAAAAGAATACTTTTGTCAATATGACGTACGACAAGGCGCCCATGACGGCCGTGCAGGGAATAGTCATGACCCAGGCCGTGACCATTTGCCGAGCGACGCTCCAGTGGACGGCTTTGACGCGCTGTGCCGAGCCGACACCCATGATGGACCCGGAAACGACGTGTGTCGTCGAGACGGGCAGGTGCAGCAGCGTGGCCGAGAAGATGACGACGGCCGAGTTCAGGTCGGCTGCGAAGCCGTGGACGGGGTGCATCTTGAATATCTTGCCGCCGACGGTGCGGATGATTTTCCAGCCGCCGACGCTGATCCCCAGGGCCATGGACATGGCGCAGAGGAATTTGACCAGATCCGGTACTTCCAGACTGGTGATGAAGCCGCCCGATACCAGGGCCAGAGTGATGATCCCCATGGATTTCTGAGCATCATTGGAGCCGTGAGAAAAAGCCATGAGGGCCGCTGACACGACTTGCAGCCTGTTGGCCGCCAGGTTTACCTTGGCCGGTTTGAAAGAATGGCAGACGGCAAAGATGATCTTCATGATGATGAAGCCCGTAATGATAGCCGAAACCGGCGAAATGATGAGGGACAGGACGATTTTCAGGATCCCCCAGCCGTTGAGGGCAGCTACGCCGGCCGATACGATGATGGCACCAATCATGCCGCCGATGAGAGCATGAGACGAACTGGAAGGCATGCCGACCCACCAGGTCAGGAGGTTCCAGATGATGGCACCGACCAGGCCGGCGATGATGATCATTTCATTGACTAACGTCGGTGAGACGACGATGTCGCCGCCAATCGTCTTGGCGACGCCTGTCGAAATCATGGCGCCGAGAAAATTGAGGATAGCCGTACCGACGATAGCGACGCCGGGACGGATGGCACGTGTCGATACGCAGGTAGCGATGGCATTGGCCGTATCGTGGAAGCCATTGATGAAGTCAAAGACCAGGGCCAGGACGACGACCATGATGATGAGCGACGTATCAAGCATATTTCATGGTCACCTCTTTAATGGTATTTCCCAGGGTTTCGACGTGGTCCGCTGCTTCTTCCAGGGTCCCCAAGATATCTTTCCAGCGGATGACATTGAGCAGGTCTGATTCATCGCCACTGAAGAGCCGGGAAATTTCCTGGCGATAGATATGGTCTACTTCCGATTCGAGGCGGTTCAGTCGTTCAGCATGACGCATGAGCTTAGCTTCGTTATGGTCGATATCCTTCAAGAAGGAGAATATCTTCTTCAATTCTTCACCCATAGTGACAATCTGTTCGGTCATGGCGATGGCCGCTTTCGGCGCTTCCTTGACGTGATACATGCTGGTGCGCATGAGGGCGCCCTGCAGGGAATCAATGCAGTCTTCGAGCTGGCACGTCAGTTTGTAAAAATCTTCCCGGTCGATAGGTGTGATGAAGACGCGCGATAACTTGAAAATGACTTCCTGGTTGGTTTTGTCCGACGTATGTTCCAGTTTGACGATTTCCTTGAGGTGCAGGGAAATCGTCGAGACGTCTTCCATGACTTCATGGGCGATGAGGGCGCCGCGATGGAAATTTTCGGCGTTGGTCATGAGATAATCGAAGAATTCTTCGTGCTTGTTGCTGATACTGAACATATTATTTCCTCCTCTATGTACTTAAATCAGTATATGGGAGCCGTATCATTGTTTTGCAAAGATTATGTAAAAAAC
>CABQJB010000226.1 GCA_902464195.1 uncultured Megasphaera sp. | reverse complement strand
GTACTGTATGAGGTAGTTCCGTCCGGTCAAGAGCCATAATTGTACATTATTATTCCATATTTGCTACTCACGAGGTAACTATGAACGACGACAACATTTTTCGGAGCGGCTTGAACCGAAATTTAAAGATTTCCATTATCGCTCCGACGACAGCCTGGTATGACCAGGTACAGCCCATGCTTCAATCGACGAAGCAGATCGACCCGGACCAGGTCCTGGTTTTGGATGGAAGTACGGCAGAGCCGCGCAAACGGGTACAGGAGGCCCTGCGGTTCGGCAGTGATGCCCTCATTGCCTGGGAGCCGCTGGCTGCGGAGATCGCAGCCGTCTATCCGCAGCTGCGGGTCTTTCCTGTCCAACCCAGTATCCTTGACTTGCTCAACAGCATACGCCAGGCGCCGAAAGACGCCAAGTTGGGTGTCATCATCCCTTTTTCGCTGCGCGACTATTATGCAGACCTCATCGTGCAGTTTAACAGCCGGGCTATTTCTTTTTATGGCATTGCACCCGATCAGGACGAGAAGGTCCTGCAGCATATCGTCTCTCAGGCTGCAGCCGAAGGCGTGCAGGCCCTGGTCGGGACAGAGGTCATCGAAGACGCCGCCCGTGAGCAGGGCCTGACTTGGATTCCTCTCCATCCGGGGTGGGGCGGACTGGTACGGGCTTTTTTTCAGGCCCTGTGGAGCGTCCATCGCCATCCCCAGGGAAAGGCGCGTCCCGCTGCCGGGGCGTCCGGTGTGACGGCGCACTACCAGCTTCATCACATCATCGGCTCTTCACCTGTCATGACGGCCGTAAAACAACTGGCCCGGACGTATGCCGTGACAGATTCGACGGTTCTCATTACTGGCGAATCGGGGACGGGCAAGGAAATGCTGGCTCAGGCCATCCACAATTTGAGCCATCGCCAGGATAAGCCCTTCGTCGCCATCAACTGCGGGTCCATTACGGAAAGCCTTTTGGAAAGCGAACTGTTCGGCTATACCGGCGGTACCTTCACCGGAGCCCGGCGGGATGGAAAGAAAGGCCTCTTTGAGGCGGCCAATGGCGGTACGCTCTTCCTGGATGAAATCGGCGATATGCCCTATGCGCTGCAGAACCGGCTGCTGCGGGTCTTGCAGGAAAAATATATCCGCCGCATTGGCGGGCACAGCGGGATTCCCGTCGATGTGCGCATCCTGGCGGCGACCAATAAGGACCTGGAACAGGCCGTGAAAGACGGCCATTTCCGCCTCGACTTGTATTACCGCCTGGCCGTGCTGCCCATACGGATTCCGCCGCTGCGGGAACGGCGGGAAGATATTGCCGACATTTCCCGGTCTCTGCTCTATCATTTCGATAAACATTATGAGCGCCATCACTCGTTCCAGGATGCCGTGCTGGACTATTTCCAGGACTTGCCCTGGCCGGGCAATGTCCGCCAGCTGTCCAACGTCATCGAACGGCTGGTCCTCATCGTCCCGAACGAAGAGATTTCCCTGGCCGATGTCCAGCCCCTGCTGCCGCCGTCGCTGACAACCGGGGACGTGAAGCCCAGGGACCTGAATATCCGGGATATGACCTATGACCTCATCGAGAAACTAGGAGACGATGGCAAGAGCGTCGCTGAAATCGCCAAAGAACTGGGCATCAGCCGCTCCACCGTCTACCGGCTCAAACAGAAGCGGAAACAGGATTGAGTATTAAGTTTATAATACGAAGTTTGTAGTTTTCAGCGAAAACCTTCAAATTTAAAGCCATCCGCTAATAACTAACTGCTAGCCACTAACAACTTTAAAGGGCTTGTCGTCGTGCGACAAGCCCTTTTTTCGTTCCCAAAATACGACAGGTTGTCGCGGGATTTGTTCCGTTTTGAAACGCCAATCTTCCGTTGACAATGAGCGTATGGAAAGAGGTGGGATAGTACAGCCCTTTGTCAGAAGACAGTGTTTTGGCACATAAATTTCATGTAAGTTAATGAACGATTCACTACGGAAGGGGGTGACCTACTATCGCACAGACAGGTGTATGTTTTCGTATTGACACAGAGCTGAAGAAAGATTTTGAACAGTTTTGTTCTTCTGTAGGCTTGAGTATGTCCACGGCGGTCATGTTGTTCATCAAGACGACCGTCCGGGAACAGCGGATTCCTTTTGAAATCGCTGCTGCTGCGAAAGCCAAAGACTACGAAGTGAAGAAATAAGGGGAAAAAGGAGCTGTCGCATCGCGA
>CABQJB010000225.1 GCA_902464195.1 uncultured Megasphaera sp. | reverse complement strand
CGCTAATTTACTGGCTTCATGGGCATTTTTTTATAAATTAAGTGTCAAACTCCCGTGCGTTCTTGTGCAATAGACTTTTTGCCCATATAATGAGTTAAGTAATGTTCACAGGACATAGGATTCTTTAGGAGGAATGAATGATGAAAGTATTGATGGTCAACGGCAGTCCCCATATCAAAGGTTGTACATATACGGCATTGGAAGAAGTTGGCAAAGGATTGAAGGAAGGTGGCGTCGATTATGAAATTTTCCAGTTAGGCGCCCGCCCGGTCCGCGACTGTATCGGCTGTAATAAATGCCAGGGCAATGGCTGTATTTTCAAAGACGACAACGACGATGCCGTCAATCGTTTCTTGGAAAAGGCTAAAGAAGCTGATGGCTTCATCTTTGGGTCTCCCGTTTACTTCGCTCATCCCAGCGGACAGATTTTATCTTTCCTGGACCGCGTTTTCTATTCGTCGGCAATCGGTGAACTTTATCCCGTCTTTGCCGGCAAACCCGGCGCAGCTGTCGTTTCGGCCCGCCGCGGCGGTACGACGGCATCCATTGATGCTCTGAATAAATACTTCGGCATCGCCAGCATGCCCATCGTCCCGTCGACGTATTGGAACATGGTCCATGGCATGACGCCGGACGAAGTACGTAAAGACCTGGAAGGCCTGCAGACCATGCGCAACATCGGCCGCAACATGGCCTGGATGCTGAAGGGCTTCGCCAAACAGGAAAAAGAAACATCGTTCAAAGACCACGTAGAAACAACGTATCGCACGGATTTCAATCATTAAAGTGTAAGAGAAGCCGTCCGCAGTTCGCAGGCCGCAGTTCGCTCGGAATTAGATGCGGCTGCGCCGCGACAGATTCAAATTGACAACGACGCTTCGGGAAACCCTCAGCGCGTAGCGGGCCGCCCGCTGGGACGGCCCCTACGATGTAGTCCCATGGACTGCGGTTAAATTTAAAACCAGCCACTAACAACTAGCCACTAGCCACTCAAAAAGGAGCTGCCGCGATGCGACAGCTCCTTTTTCACTTCCCTTTACTCTCTTACAATGCTGTGTTTACGGCTGTAGGCGTAGTAGACGATGAGGCCCAGGATGATCCAGCCTGCGAAGAGGAGGTGGGTCAGGGTCGACAGTTCATAGATGAGGTAGAAGCAGACGATGATGCCGACGGGGGCGATGAGGTAGAGCAGGGGACAATGGAATTTCCGCGGGATTTCCGGGTGTTTGCGGCGCATGACGACGATGCCGATGAAGTTGACCAGGAAGACGGCCAAGGTCCCCGTATTGGACAATTCGACGATGTGCATGAGTGGGACGAAGCCGGAAATGATGGCGATGAGGATGGACCCCCAAATGGTGATCAAGTACGGCGTATGGAAAGTCGGATGAATCTTGCAGAGTTTCTGCGGCAGCATGCCGTCGCGGGAAATAGCGAAGAAGACGCGGGACTGACCGAAGAGGTAGACAATGAGCGTCGTGATGATACCGGCCAGGACGCCGACGGCGATGAGGTTAGCCATACCGGGCCAGCCGAGGAGGCGCAGGGCATAGGCAACCGGTTCCGGTGTGTCGAGCTGGGTGTAATTGATGGCCGCTGTCAGCGACAGGGATACGGCAATGTACAGGGCCATACAGATGACGATGGATGCGATGATGCCAATCGGCAGGTCACGCGACGGGCGTTTACATTCTTCAGCTGACGTCGCGACGGCGTCGAAGCCCATGTACGAGAAGAAGACGATAGCCGCCCCGCTGCAGACGCCGCGGACGCCGAAGGGCATGAAGGGTGATAAATTAGCTGCCTGGGCATGAGGCGCCGCGATGACGACGAAGGCGATGATGGCCGCTAAAGCGACGAGGATAAGGGCAAAATTCAATTTCGCACTCTGTTTGGTACCGCGGATGAGGACTAAGCACAATAAAAGGATAATGATGATGGACGGCAGATTGACCAGGCCCCCTTCAGCTGGTGTCTTGAGCAGATAGTCCGGAATGACCAGGCCCAGGGAGGCCGTCATGCCTGACAGGTAGCCTGAGAAGCCGACGGCGACGGCACTGGCCGTGACCGTATAGGCCAGGAGCAGTGACCAGCCGCAGAGGAAGGCCATGCCTTCACCCAGCGAGGCAAAGGTATAGGAATAGACACTGCCCGAAGCCGGGATGAAGGAGGAAAATTCACTGTACGTCAGGCCGACGAGGATACAGAGGATACCGGCAATA
>CABQJB010000224.1 GCA_902464195.1 uncultured Megasphaera sp. | reverse complement strand
GGGTTAGGGGTTAGCGGTTAGGGGTTAGCGGTTAGGGGTTCGTGGCTCGTGGCTCGTGGCTCGTGGCTAGTGGCTCGTGGCTCGTGGCTAGTGGCTCGTGGCTAGTGGCTAGTGGCTCCCCTGATAGGGGAGCTGTCAGCGCAAGCTGACTGAGAGGTTTTTCAAGGCAACCTCTCCGGCCTTACGGCCACCTCCCCTATTATGGGAGGCATAATCCGCATGGGCCGTCCCAAGCCATTCTGGTCCGTCAGGTGCCGACCAACGGAAGGTGCAGGACAGCTGCCAGAACGGACAGCCCGCTCATGGCTCCCCTGATAGGGGAGCTGTCAGCGCAAGCTGACTGAGAGGTTTTTTAATCCCTATTCGGGGAAGCTATGGCGCAGGTATTCCCCGAAGGCGTCGCCCAGGTCGTCGCGGCGCAGGGCGTATTCTACGGTGGCTTTCAAGAAGCCCAGTTTGTTGCCTGTGTCGTAGCTGCGGCCGCTGAAGGTGTAGGCGTAGACCGCTTCCCGGTCGGCCATGAGGCGCAGGGCGTCGGTGAGCTGGATTTCCCCGCCTTTGCCGGGCTGGACGCGGCGCAGGATTTCAAAGATATCCGGCGTCAGGATATAGCGGCCCAGGGCAGCCAGGCGGCTCGGCGCTTCGTCGACCGACGGCTTTTCGACCATGTCGATGAGCTTGACGACGCGGTCGTCATCCGTCGGCTGGCCCTGGACGATGCCGTAACGCGACACCAGTTCCTGCGGCACTTCCTGACAGCCGAGCATGGTAGCCCCCAGGCGGCTGAAGGCATCCATCATCTGTTTCAGTGCCGGCTCCTGGGGATTATAGACGACGTCGTCGCCTAAGAGGACGGCAAAGGGTTCATTATCGATGAACGATTCGGCACAGCGGATGGCGTCGCCCAGGCCGCGCATGTGTTTCTGGCGGATATAGTGGATATTGATGGACGAAATGTCCTGGACCATGTGCAGCAGCTGGTCTTTCCCCTGCTGGCGCAGCTGCAGTTCCAGGTCGATGTTAGTATCGAAATGGTCTTCGATGGCCCGCTTGCCGTGGCCGGTAATGATGAGGATTTCTTCGATGCCGCTCTGCAATGCTTCTTCGACGATATACTGGATGACCGGCTTATCGACAATGGGGATCATTTCCTTAGGAATGGCTTTGGTAACTGGCAAAAAGCGCGTCCCATAGCCGGCCGCCGGGATGACGGCCTTACGAATTCGTTTCTGCATGGTATCCTTCCTTTTCTACAGCAGCCAGGGCACTGGCAATGACATCGTCCATGTCGTAATACTTATATTCTGCCAGGCGGCCGCCGAATATAACATTGTATTCATGGCGGGCTAAGGCCGCATATTTTTGGTACAGGGCCTGGTTCACGTCATCGTTGACCGGATAATAGGCTTCCTGGCCGACCTGCCATTCAGCCGGGTATTCCCTGGTGACATAGGTCACAGGCTGCCTGCCGAACTCAAAATGCTTGTGCTCGATAGTCCGCGTATACGGCGTTTCCCGGTCGGTATAGTTCATGACGGCCACGCCTTGATGATTGACCTCGTTATAACGTTCCGTTTCAAAGCGAAGACCCCGATAGGCCAGATGACCCAGGCGGTAGCCGAAATACTCGTCAATGGGACCGGTGTAGACGACTTTGCGGGCTATATCCAGGTACGATGCCCGTTCGCGGTTATAATCGACGCCCGTCCGCACTTCGATGCCTTCCAGGAGTGCGTCGATGAGGACATTGTAGCCCCCTTCAGGGATGCCCTGCCAGCAGTCGTCGAAATAATTATTGTCGAAGGTGTAACGCACGGGCAGGCGCTTGATGATGAACGCCGGCAGGTCCGTACAGCTCCGGCCCCACTGCTTTTCCGTATAACCTTTGATTAACTTTGTATAAATATCCGTGCCGATGAGAGAAATGGCCTGTTCTTCCAGGTTGCGGGGCTCTGTAATCCCTGCCGCCCGGCGCTGGCCTTCGATTTTAGCCGCCGCCTGTTCCGGCGTGATGATGCCCCACATCCTGGCAAAGGTATTCATATTGAAAGGCAGGTTGTACAGTTCGCCTTTATAATTGGCAATGGGCGCATTGATAAAATGATTGAATTCGACGAACTGGTTGACATAGTCCCAGACCCGGCGGTCCGACGTGTGAAAAATATGGGCGCCATAGCGATGGATATGGATGCCATCTTTTTCTTCACAATAGACATTGCCGCCGACAT
>CABQJB010000223.1 GCA_902464195.1 uncultured Megasphaera sp. | reverse complement strand
TTGGTATTGACGACAGCTAATTACCGCAAACCCTTGGATAAGCCTTATCTCAGCGTCTTCGGCCTCGTATCCGGCGTCAACGAAGGGAAAGTCAAAGCCGACGTTACGGCCATGCTCAAGCAGCTTTCGGAATAACTGCTAGAAAGGAGAGAGCTTTATGGACGCATTGTTGGATTTCTTTCAGAGTTTCATCAATCTCGGTGCGGCTGTCATGCTGCCCTTCGTCATCACGATTTTAGGCGTATTCTTCAAGATGAAAGTCGGACCGGCTGCTAAAGCCGGTCTGATGGTCGGCATCGGCTTCCAGGGCTTGTGCCTGGCCGTCAATCTGCTCATTACGACGATAAAACCGGTCATGACCTATTATGAACAGATGGGTTCCGGCTATGACGTGCTGGAAATCGGCTTTGCGGCTTTGGGCGGCGCTTCTTGGACCGTCCCCTTCGCTGTCTTCGCCATTCCGGCCATCGTCATCCTCAATCTGATCCTGGTACGGCTGAAGGTCACCAAGGTCCTAAACGTCGATATTTGGAACTATATGCATTTCCTCGTTCCTGGCGCCCTGGCCTATGCTTTATTCGGCAGTGCCTGGCTCGGCTTCGGCGTGACCATCCTACTATCTGTCGTCACCTTGTTCTTTGCCCAGAAATTAGCGCCAAAATGGGGCGAGTTCTTTGGCCTGGAAGGAACGACGTGTACGACCTTGGCTTTTTCGTCCTGGGTTTACCCCATTACGTATGGCCTGAACTGGATTATGGACCGTATCCCCGGCGTCCGTGATATCGACGTCGACTTAAGCAAAGTAGAAGCGAAACTTGGCGTCTTCGGGGATCCTGCCTTCATCGGCCTCATCGTCGGCGTCTTCTTGGGCGTCCTGACTCATCAGCCTGTCCCGTCGATTTTGACTATCTGCATGGGCATCGCAGCCGTCATGGTCCTCATTCCGCGCATGGTCGGCATCATGATGGAAGGGCTGTCGCCGCTGGGGACAGCAGCCAACGCCTATATGAAGAGCCACATCGGTGAAGATTCAGACCTCTACATCGGCATGGATATCGCCCTGGGTCTGGGCGATCCGAGCTGCATCACCTGCACGGCCATCATGATCCCCATGACCATCCTCTTGGCCTTCCTGGTACCGGATATGCGTTTCTTCCCTTTAGGGATTTTGGCAGAAGTCTGCTACCTGGCACCGATGTGTGTCATGAACAGCAATGGCAATGTCTTCCGCAGCCTCGTCTGCATGATCATCATCATGTACATGACCCTCTTCTTTGCCAACCTCTTTGCCGATGAAGCGACGCAGATGATGGCTGTTACCGGCGTCCACTTCGATGGCATGGTCACAGCTTCGCATTTTGGCTGGAATCCGGGCAACCTCTTGATTTCGGCTATTGATAAATTGATTCACTGACGATTGATAGAGAAAGAAGTGATATTCCTTATGGCAACGTTACGCTTTTTAGTCGCTCACGGTACGGCCGATACGGCCGAAGAGGCAATCCGTATCTGTGGGAAGGTCCTGCGCCAGGCCGGCGTCGTTTCGGACAGTTTCATTGAGAAATGTGTCAAAAGGGAAAAAGAATTCCCCACAGGCCTGCCGACAGATATCCCGACGGCGATACCCCATTGTAAAGACGACAGCATCACAGAAAACTGTATCTGCTTCTTGAAGCTGGCTCATCCCGTTACTTTCCGGCGCATGGACGATGATACAGAAACGATACAGACCGATATGATCTTTAATCTGGCCATCTGTGACCCTAATGAACACATCGATGTCCTGACGAATATGATGGCCTTTCTCGGCGATACAGACTCGCTGCAGAAATGCCGGATCCTGCCGGATGACCAGGTCATTACCTATTTACAAGCCCATCTGGTCCCGCCAGACGGCGAAACTGCACAGGAGGCATAACTGACTATGAGACAATTTAAATTATCGCCATCCCTGTTTGCCGCAGATTTGGCAAACTTTGCCGATGACATTAAAACCTTGGAAAAAGGAAAAGCCGACATGCTACACGTCGACGTCATGGATGGGCACTTCGTACCGCGCATGGCCTTCGGTGCCGACCATATCCGCCAGATTCGCCGGATGACCAGCCTGCCCCTCGATGTCCACTTGATGATCGACAATCCGGAAATCCACATCCCGGCCATCGCCGAAGCCGGAGCCGACATCATTACGGTCCATCAGGAAGCGACGACACGGCTGCTCAGTTGTATGCAGCTCATCCATAAGC
>CABQJB010000222.1 GCA_902464195.1 uncultured Megasphaera sp. | reverse complement strand
TTTTATAAGTAAAAAGGGCTTGTTGCATATGCAGCAAGCCCTTTTAAGTGGTTAGTAGTTAGTGGCTCGTGGCTAGTAAATGGCTTTAAATTTAAAACCATTCACAACAAACTGCAAACTTCGTGCAGCTAACAGCTACCAGCTGACGGCTAGCAGCGACCTGCAAGCCACGAATCACGAACCACGAACCACGAACCACTATAATCAATGCGTAGCCGTGGGCTGGGCGTCGTGGTGCGCCGTTTTGTTGTCGGCGTGGACGAGTTCTTTGCCGCAGTGGTAGACGATGGAGATGGCCAGGACCATGAGGGCGATGGCCAGGACGAACTGCAATCCTTCGATGAGGAACGACCAGTTACCCGAGGCAATCTTGATGATCAGGGCATAAGCCGATTCGACGAGGGCTGTCATGGTAACGCAGAACATGACGACCATGGGGACGTAGAGCATGAAGCTCTTGCGGCCTGTCGTCTTGAGGAAGACCGTCAGGCAGATGAGGACCATGGCCGACAGCAGCTGGTTGGCCGAGCCGAAGAGGGGCCAGATGTTCATGTAGCCGCCCAAGCAGAGCAGGAAGCCGAAGAACAAGGTGATGACCGTAGCAAAATACTTATTGACGCAGATTTTCTGGATCGTGTTCATTTCCTGTCCTTCATCGACGCTGAACAGTTCCTGGAAGGACATACGGCCGATACGGCCGACGGCATCGAGGGTCGTCAGGGCCAGGGCCGATACGCACATGGTCATGATGCAGGCAGCTGCCGTCTGGGACAGGCCGAACATGGTGAAGAAACCAGCGACGGCGCCGGAGAAGATCTGGAACGGTGTGCCCGAAGCGACGTGGCCGTTGGAAGCGGCAGCGCAGGCGATGACCAGGGAAACGACACCTAAGACCGATTCGACACACATGGAACCGTAGCCGACGAAGACCGAATCCTGTTCCTTATCCAGGGTCTTCGACGACGTACCGGACGAAACGAGGCTGTGGAAGCCGGAAACGGCACCGCAGGCGATGGTGATGAACAGGATTGGGAACAAATCCTTGCCGCCGACCGAGAAGGACGTGAAGGCCGGCATATTCAGCGTCGGCTGGGCGATGAAGATACCGATGACGCCGCCGGCGATCATCATGAGCAGCAGGAAGGCGCTGATGTAGTCACGCGGCTGTTTCAGGAGCCACATGGGCATGATGGAAGCAAAGAAAATATAAGCGAAGATGATGTACAGCCAGGTCATGCGGTCCAGGTAAATCGGCAGGTCGATGCCGACATAGAGCATGGCGATCAAGAGGACGATGGCGATGACGAAGCGTACTTTTTCACTGGGATTGAACTTCTTGATGAACAGGCCAAAGGCAATGGCGACGAAGATGAACAGCATGGAAATGGATGCAGCTGCCGCATTGGGCAGGACCAGGGAACCATCCTTGGCAAAGCCGTTGAACGTCGTAGCGACGATATCGCCGAAAGCGGCGATGACCAGCAGGCTGAAGACCCAGCAGAAGAGCAGGAACAGGCGGCGGCCCGTCGTGCCGATGTACTTTTCGATGAGGACGCCCATGGATTTGCCGTCATTCTTCATGGATGCGTAGAGGGCTGCGAAGTCCTGGACGGCACCGAAGAAGACGCCGCCGATCATGAGCCATAAGAAAGCCGGCAGCCAGCCGTAGGCAGCGGCGATGATCGGGCCCGTGACAGGGCCGGCACCGGTGATGGACGAGAACTGATTGGCAAAGACCGTGAACTTAGAAGACGGCGTATAATCCTGGCCATCTTCCAGGCGATGGGCCGGCGTCAGGGCATTGGGGTCGATGCCCCACGTCTTAGCCAGCCACTTGCCATAGAACCGATAGGCTACCGCCAGGATGACGATAGCACAAGTGACTAAAACAACACCATTCATAGAAATTCCTCCTATACTCCAAATAAACAAATGGATCTGTGCGGAGGAGCTGAAGATGTTAAGGTAAATAAACATGAATGCCATAAAATACATCTTCGCTTCTGCGCATGTGTACGGTATAACACGATTAAAAGAGCCTGTCAAATATACCATTAAGTCATCATCGGCGTTTTACTTATATTTTTTAAGAATAAAAAAGGGATTAAACGTTATGATTTCGTTTAATCCCTTTAACATATTACATGTCAATGTGACAATTATTTATATTTTATGGATTTCAGTTTTTTTCATTCTCAGTGCCCGGATACGCCGGCCTGGCTCGTCTGGCTGGCCTGACGGTGCTGGGCCGCACGC
>CABQJB010000221.1 GCA_902464195.1 uncultured Megasphaera sp. | reverse complement strand
GTCTTCAATGTCGCGCCGGGGACGCTCATCTTTTCGACCTGGACGGGTCCGATGATGTACCTCATCATCGGGGCCTACCTCATCGCCGCCGCCGTCAATGATTCCGGGCTGGGCGAACGCATCGCCTACTGGTACATCGACCGCTATGTCACGGACTTCAAGAGCATCATCATTTCCATCTTTGTCCTGACCTTTATCCTGGCCCTGCTCATCCCGCATCCCTGGCCGCGGGCCTTCCTCATCATGTCGGTCATGAGTGTCGTCATCAAGAGCGCCAATATTCTCAAAGTCGATGCCGTCAAAATCGGCTTTACCGTCTTTACGGCATCCATTCCCGTGTCGATGATTTTCCTCACTGGCGACGCATCCATCAATCCCCTGGCCGCTGCCAGCGTCACACCATCCCCTTTGGGCTGGATGGCCTGGCTGGAAGTCATGGGGGTTCCCATGATTGTCGCCAGCCTCATTACCCTGGGCATGATCCTGGTCATGTTCAAGCCGTCTCGGGAAATCTCCGTCAACAAGACGGAAATCGCCGCCAAGCGCCAGTCTCTGGGTGCCATGACGGGCATCGAGAAGCGGACGGCCCTGTGGGTCGTCATCGCCATCATCTTGTGGATGACTGACAGCATCCACGGTATCAATATCGGCTGGGTGACGCTGTTCATCGCCGTCATGATGGCCCTGCCTAAAGTAGGCGGTATCCTGACGCCGCAGAGCTGGTCCAGTGTACCGGTCCAGACGCTGCTCTTTTTGACGGCGGCTGTCGCCATCGGCCGCGTCGGCGGCGAAACGGGGATGAATGCCTGGATTGCCCAGACCCTGCTGCCGACTGCCGTTCCAGACAATATGTTCATCCTGGTAGCCTTCATCACCCTGATTTCCATTGTCGTCCACATGTTCTTTGGCAGCGTCATCGCCGTCATGGGCATCGTCATCCCGGCCATGCTGGCTTTCACACAGCCCTTGGGAGTCAACTCCATCATCCCGGTCATGGCTACGTATATCGCTGTCAACTGCCATTTTGTCCTGCCGTTCCATAACTTGGCCATCCTGGTCGGTATGGGTGAAGAAAATGGCATGTATTCTGAAAAGGAAACGATCAAGTTCGGCGTTCCCTATACGATTGTCTTATTCATCCTGACCTGCGTCGTCAGCCTTCCCTGGTGGAAAGTGCTGGGTTTGTGGTAGGATAGCAGAAAGAGAGGTACTGCCATGCGCATCATCGTCGGCATTTCTGGCGCCAGCGGCGTCGTCATGGGCTATCATTTGCTGAAAGCCTTGAAAACTATTCCTGGAATGGAAACGCACCTCATCATCACCGAAGGGGCTGCCAAGACCTTTCCTTATGAAACGGATATCCCTGTCTCTGCTGTCCGGGCCCTGGCCGACGTGGTCCATGATAACCACAACATGGCAGCCGCTGTATCCAGCGGGTCCTTCAAGACGGACGGCATGATCATTATTCCCTGCAGCATGAAGACCGTCGCCGGTATCGCCAGCGGCTATGCCGATAATCTCCTGCTGCGGGCTGCCGATGTCTGCCTGAAAGAAGGGCGGAAAGTCGTCATCGTCCCCAGGGAGATGCCCATGAGCCGTATCCACCTGCGCAACATCAAAGAAGCCGTCGATTATGGCTGCACCGTCGTACCGCCGGTCCTGACCTTCTATAACGGTGCCGACAGCGTAGAAAAGCAGATACAACACATCATCGGCAAAATCCTCATGCAATTCCATATTGATTACGAACCCTTCGTCCCTTGGAAGGGAAGGGAATAAAAAATAGGCTGTCGCAAATGCGACAGCCTCTATTTTTTACTGTAGGGGTCGCCGCGTGGGCGACCCGCTGGATATTTGGTGACAATCTCTCGGGGTCGGAAAATCGCTCATGTTCTGGGGCGGGCTTGCCACGTGCAAGCCCCTACGAAGATAGTTGCTAACCACTAGCCCCTAACTGCTAGCCACTAAAAAAGGGCTTGTCGCACGTGCGACAAGCCCTTTTTCACACTATTAGTAATTAACGTTGCGGAGTTCGAAGAAGGACTGGGGATGTGCACAGACCGGGCAGATTTTCGGAGCTTCGACAGCTTCTACGATGAAACCACAGTTGCGGCAGATCCAGGTCTTCTTGTCGGATTTCTTGAAGACTTCCTGTTTTTCTACGTTAGCCAGGAGAGCGAGGTAGCGTTCTTCATGGTGTTTTTCGATTTCAGCTACTTTTTCGAATAAGAAGGCGATTTTGTCGAAGCCTTCTTCGCGGGCTTCTTTAGCG
>CABQJB010000220.1 GCA_902464195.1 uncultured Megasphaera sp. | reverse complement strand
GTCTTCGTACGACAGCGCTTTTTTCTTGACGCCTTTTTTTTCTCTTGTTATAATGAATTAACACAAAAAAACAAATACAAACATTATATGATGAGAAAAGTATGTAAGGATAAACATGAGGTGAAGTGTATGTTACCAGCAGAACGACGGCAGTTTATTTTGAACGAACTGTACAAGAACAAAGCTGTAACGGTCAATGACCTGGCCCAGCAGCTTGATGTCACGACGATGACAATCCGGCGGGATTTGCAGCATTTGGAAGAAGGCGGCTTAGTCGAAAAAAGCCACGGCGGCGCTGTTTTGGTAGAATCTTCTGTCAAAGAAGCGACGTATCGCAATCGTAAATTAGTCCACATTGAAGAAAAGCGGCGCATGGCGGCAGCGGCCTTGCCTCTTATCGAATCGTCTATGAGCATCTACCTCGATGCGGGCACGACGAATTTTGAGCTGGCTGAATTGATGGCCAAACAGCGCTGGGATAATCTGACCGTCGTGACCAATGATTTGGCCATTGCCCAGGTCTTGACGCCGGTCATGGGGCTGTATGTCATCCTCTTAGGAGGCCATATTGACGTTGAATCCAGCTCGACGTGCGGCGTACTGGCGACCAATATGGTCCGGGCCATGCACTTTGATATCTGCTTTTTAGGGACCCAGGCCATTACCCCAGATTGGCGCATCATGACGGCTAATGCCGAGAAAATCGATGTCAAGCGGGCTTGCCTGCAGGCGTCAGATAAAGTCGTCCTCCTGGCAGACCATTCTAAGTTCAAGAAACATAAACTCTATTATATCCTGGACCTCTGGAATATGGATGTCCTCATCAGCGATTATCGGGCCAGTGCCGAAGAAGAGTCTTTATTTGAGGAACATCAGGTTCAGTTTGTCCGCGTTTAAGGAGGAGAGCATATGCATCATTTTGTCATCATTGCCGATGATTTCACGGGAGCCAATGATACAGGCGTCCAGCTTTGCCATCACGGGATTTCTGTCGATGTCGTCCTGGATATCGCGCAGATCGAAGCCAATGGCAACAGCCTGTCCATCGACAGCGAGAGCCGCGTCGTTTCCGGCCAGGAAGCCTATGACCGCGTTTATGCGGCTGTAGAGCAAGTACAGCGCACGGGAGGCTGCCGTTTCCTGTATAAAAAGGTCGATTCGACGCTGCGCGGTCATTTGCAAGAAGAAATCCGGGCTGTTGTCGATAGTTATGCGCCGGAACTCATCATCTTTGCGCCGGCTTATCCTGAGCAGGGGCGGACTGTCGAAGCGGGGCGGCTTTGCGTCTATGGGACACCGCTGCTGGATACGGAAATAGCCCGTGATCCGCGGAATTCCTTGCAGGAAGATCACATACAGCGGCTTTTGTCGGCGTGTCTGCAGCAGCCGGTCTGTCACTATACCCTCGATGCCATCGAGGACGGTCGTCTTGACTTTACTGGGCTGGCTTATTCCTTTGATACGATGGAGCAGGCGCAGCTGGAACGGATTGCTGAAAAAGCCGGTCAGACGGGGAAGAAAGTCCTGTGGATCGGTTCTGCCGGTTTGGCCCAGGGAATATTACAGATACAGCAGCGGGAGCTCCCGGCCATGGCCGTTATCGGCAGCATCAGCAGCAAGACCATGGACCAGCTGGCGTATTGCCGGAACCGGGGCCTTCCCGTCGTGGCACTGGACATGAGGGCCCTTTATGAAAATCAGGATGGAAGGACAGCGATTCAGAAAATCGTAAACTTTTTGCGGTCTGGCCAGAGCGTGGTCCTCACGGGGGCTGCCTGCCGCCAGGATTATGAAGACTTTGCCGCCTATGGCCGGGAAAAGGGGATTTCTACGGATGAATTGGCCGAATTTACCAAACAGACCCTAAGCCGGATGGTGCCGGCTATTTTGCAGGAAACTGCTGTGAGCGGCTTGTTTTTGACCGGTGGCGATACGGCCATTGCCGTCATTTTGCAGTTAGGGGCCAGCGGTTCCCATATTGAACGGGAGATAGTGCCCGGTTTTGTGCAAGGCCGCTTGCTGGGAGGCAGCCAGGAAGGATTGCCTATCGTCACCAAAGCCGGTGCCTTTGGTACGGAAGAAGATATTTTCCGTTGTATCCAGAAACTGAAATGCAAGTAAAAAGTTTCTTTTTGGTTCTAAAATGTTGTTTTATGTTATAAAATCATACGTATAGAAAAATAAAAAAGTCAGGAATGAGCGTTAGTATGCCATTCCTGGCTTTTTTTATGCAATTTCATTGGAAATTGTCTGTAAAAAACGATGAAAAAATAGCATGGAGT
>CABQJB010000219.1 GCA_902464195.1 uncultured Megasphaera sp. | reverse complement strand
TGCATAACCACGCTATTTGTGAGCATTTTTTATTTTCAAAAGTGTCAAACTCGGGATTTTACCATAATTATGCCAACTCCGTCAAATTCCTTATATTTAAACTTGTTCGGCGTATTCCGGGAAGGCGATGGAGTTTTCCTTGAAGATGTGGATGAAGATGTCGTCAAAGAGCTGTTCCATGACAACATACGTCTGGCGGAAAGTCGGGCAAGCATCTTCTGGCGGCGTGAAGTTATCCGTCAGTGTCTGGATTTCTTTGATGACGTCGCCGGCGCCTGTGTGTTCTGCTTCCAAGTCCTGGATAAGTGCCAGCGTCTGGCTGTCCGGATGCGGATGCTGGCGCATCAGCGGGAAGACGAGCTGTTCTTCCTTGGCGAAATGCTCTTCCAGTTCTGCCTTCAGGCCGGCATAAAGATGGTGAAGGCGCGTGAGCATTTTACCATGATGTGGATAATGGACGATGAGAATCTTGTTGAGAAGTTCTTCCGTTTCAGCCATGAGTCTGCGGTCTGTAACGTGATGCGTCGCTTCCAGGTCGTCAAGCATTTCCGTGACTGCAAGCGTTTTGAACGCTTCAATATCGCCATGTACGTCCCGCTGCGACGCCTTTCTTTCTGCGGCCTGATTGAGCTCGGCCAGGAATTCATCTACGTCCAGGCCCTTTTCGCGGACAGCCGTAGCAATGGGGTCATGGCCGCCGCAACAGTAATCGAGATGCAGACCATTCAGGAATCCAATCGTATTCGGATAAGCTTTTACAACATCAGCTAAGGTCATGTCTTTGGTAATCATAGTATCGCTTCCTTTTCTCGTATGAATCTATTTTTATGAGTTGGTTTCTCAAGACATCTTGAGTATATCAGATACTGCCGGAGTCATCCGTAGCATTTGCAACGTAAAAAAAATTCTCATACCTCGTCGCCTGCCAGGCCTCGAAACGGGGCAGCGACCTCTATGGACATATAGAAAAAGGCCGCATCGCCCTGGCTGGCGATGCGGCACGCTTGCAGAATCGGATTTGAAGATTTGAAACGGCAGTAGCTCTCCGCATGCTTTCAAGCTGCCTACACGGCAGTTAACAGATTACTCTTATTTAACCAAAATTTTCGGCACTTGTCAAAGTCGACGGTATCAATCATGATACAACAGAAATCGACTCGTGGAAAAATAGTGACTCGTGGTTCGTTGTTCGTGGCTCGTAAAAAGCCTGCTATTATACTCGGATGGGCTGTGGCTGAATCTCGCAGCGGGCCGCCAGCCACAGTTGTCCGTTTTGGCAACCGTCCTGCGCCTTCCGTTGGTCGGCACCTGACGGGCCAAAAAGGCTTGGGACAGCCCCTACGCAACCCCAATCGGGGTTAGTTAATCGTTTTGTTTCTGTTTATCTTTCGTATCAGCTATGATTTTTTGCATACCTAAATAGGACCTGTGCACGAGTACGTGCGCAGGTCCTGTTTAGGTAATACCGATTCAATTAGTGAGCTCTGGTCAGCAAGGCCACGCTCTCGACGTGGTGGGTCCGCGGGAACATGTCTACGGGCTGTACTTTGGTGGTGTGGTAGCCGTGCTGGTCGAGGTAGGCCAGGTCGCGGGCCAGGGTGGCCGGGTTGCAGGAGACGTAGACGACGCGTTTGGGTTTGCTCTGGGCAATGGCTTTGAGAACCGGTTCGCCGCAGCCGGCCCGGGGCGGGTCGAGGACGATGACGTCAGGACGGACGCCATCCCGGATGAGTTCCGGCAGTTTATAGATGGCATCGCCCAAGATGAACTGGGCGTTGCCGACGCGGTTGTCTTTGGCGTTGCGGACGGCGTCGCGGATGGCCGAGGCGACGATTTCGATGCCGTAGACCTGCTTGGCTTTCTGGGCCAGGAACAGGGTGATGGTCCCGGTGCCGCAGTAGACGTCGGCCACGGTTTCGCCGCCTTTGAGATTGGCAAAGTCGAGGGCCGTTTCATAGAGGCGCTGGGCCTGTTCGCTGTTGACCTGGAAGAAGGACTGGGCCGAAATGTGGAAGGTCAGGTGTCCGATGGAGTCGTGGATGGTCCCTTTGCCATAGACGGTCTTGGTCTTGGGGCCCAAGATGACGTTGGTGTGGCGCTTGTTGACGTTCTGGACGACGCTGGTCAGGCCGGGGATATCGCGGCGCAGGCGCTGGACCAGGTCTTTCATGTGCGGCACCATGTCACAGGCCGTGACCAGGCAGACCATGATTTCACCCGTATGGACGCCGACGCGGCCCATGATGTGGCGGACGATGCCCGTCCGGGCGTCTTCGTCATAGGCGGGAATCTTGAAGTCCTTCATCCACTGGCGGACGACGGCAACGATGGCGT
>CABQJB010000218.1 GCA_902464195.1 uncultured Megasphaera sp. | reverse complement strand
GTATTAGACTAGTACTATTATAGTAGACAATGTTTACCATTTTTCATCACAGGGAGGACATGGAAGTAATGGAAGAATTGAAACAGCGAATTTTACAGGATGGCCTGGTCATCGACAACCGGATTTTAAAGATTGATAACTTTTTGAACCAGCAAATCGATACGACCCTCATCAATCACGTCGGTCAGGAGTTCGCCCGCCGTTTCAAAGACGTACACATCGACCGCATCGTCACCATCGAGGCTTCGGGCATCGCCGTAGCCTATGCGGCTTCCCTGGCCATGGGCAACCTGCCTATCGTCTTTGCCCGCAAGAAAAAATCCCTGCTCACCAAGGGCGAACAGTATACGGCCAAGATCTACTCGTATACGAAAGAAGAAGAATATACGGCAACGATCAGCAAAGCTTATCTCCACGCCGGTGAATCGGTCCTCATCATCGATGACTTCCTGGCCAGCGGAGCCGCTGCCGTCGGCCTGACGGACATCGTCGCCCAGGCAGGCTGTACTGTCGCCGGTATCGGCATCGTCGTCGAAAAGACCTTCCAGAACGGCCGCAAGACGTTGGAAGATAAAGGCTTCCGCGTCGAATCCCTGGCCCGCATCGCCCGTTTTGAAAACAACAAGCCTGTCTTCGTCGAATAAGGAGAATCATCATGCGCGCCCAATTTTTTGACGGTTTCGATTTTGCCACATATAAATTCAGTATCGTCGCCATCGAAGAGGTGGACGACTTCTTTAATATCGAAGAATTCGGACTCCATCCCATCATGTACAATGAAGCCTGCCTGCGCGGATATACGGCGATTTTCGGCTTCAACGATGAAAAAATGCTGACCCTTCACAAATTGCTGACCAATAACAACGGCATGGAACCGCCTGCCATCGACGGCATCCATCCCGTTTCCTTCCATTCGCCGGCAGGAGACCTGAAATATGAGCTCAATCACGTCATGGACTACAGCGGCTCCATCCTCATCGCCAACAGCTTCATCGACAAATACTTCGTTCCCTTCGGATTCCAGCTTCCCCATGCCTTCCGCAAGGTCTATGAGCTGACTTTCGACAAGGGACTGTTCGTCAAAGTCCAGGATCACTCCCAGGAAGCACAAGAACTGCGCATCGAATACGAAGAACCCTTGACTTCCAAGAAGAAGCTCCAGATCAAATGGGGCAATCTGACCCATAAGTCGGAAGAATACGGATTCGACGACGAAACGATTGCGCAGTACATGGACCTCAGTTACGATACGAAATATTTATTTGATCACTCGTGATACATAGAAATCCCGGACAACCGGCCATTGGCTCTGCAAGATGAGGCCATGGCCGGTTGCTGCTGTCTGGATAGGCATAGCGGCAATATCGGCGATGATGGCTTTATCGCTTTCAGAGGCCGGAGCGAAGACCCGTTCAAAATAAGGTTCGGCTCCTTTGAGGATGGCTTCCTTGGAATAACCGGCATCGACCGGCGGTTCTTCGGCTAAATACTGGCCAAAGAGGTCATTGGAGAAGAGAATCTTTTCCGAAGCCAGCCAGGTGACCATATTATCCGGCCAGTGGAGACCCGGTGTATGGATGAACTGGAAGGTATAATCGCCTAACGTCAGTTTTTCGCCATGCTGGACGACGCGGAAATCAGCCGCAGGATACGTCGGCTGGAGCCGTTCCTTCGTAGCCGGCGTGCAGTAGATGGGCAGCTGAGGATGACGGTCCAGGACAGCCTGCAGGGCTCCGCTGTGATCTTCTTCGGAATGGTTGAGAATCAGGGCATCGATCTGGCTGACAGGCAGGACACTTTCGATATCCTGGATGTAGGCATCGGCTGCTTTATCGGGAACCGTGTCGATGAGGATATTTTGTTTCCCCCGAAGCAGGTAAGATAAAAAAGAAATGGAAATTTTCGGCTTCTTGATGGTCTTGCCAAAGACAAAGATGTGTGGATTCAGTGAGTATTTCATAGTGCAGCCCTCCTGGCAGTTTCATATTGTTTCTGAGGAATATAGTAACACTTGTAAATTTCACAAGCATCCATGCAGCGGTTGCAGCGCAGACATTTGGTCATATCGACGCGGGGCCGCCGGATGCCGTCGGCACAGGTCTGCATCGACAAGGCTTCATACGGGCAGATACTGATGCAGCAGCCGCAGCCTTCACATTCCTTGCGGTTAAAATAATCAGGTGTAACCAGTCGGTCAATATGCGTTTTTTCCATCATACTCCCCCCTTTTCGTACACCTATACTATAGCAAAAATATCCGAATAAAACTGTTGCAAATACAACAAAAGGAGCTGTCGCATCGCGACAGCTCCTTTCAAGTTGTTAGTGGCTAGTTGT
>CABQJB010000217.1 GCA_902464195.1 uncultured Megasphaera sp. | reverse complement strand
GAATGGATTTGTAGATTTTCTATTCCTTGTGACTAATTTGTCCCGATTTATTCATTGACGTTATGGATTTTCCATGATATCATTCTAGTCAGTAATTCACCTTTGGAAAATTTTCACAAAGGCGTACGACAGTAGCGACGATAGCGTCGGTACATTCTACATAGCAGGAGGAAGTTACGGTAATGAGAAAAGTAGAAATCATTACGGCTGAACAAGCAGCTCAGCTCGTAAAAGACAACGACACGATTACGTCTATCGGTTTTGTCAGCAGCGCCCATCCGGAAGCCCTGACCAAAGCCTTGGAAAAACGGTTCTTGGATACGAACACGCCGCAGAACCTGACTTACATCTATGCAGGTTCCCAGGGTAAACGCGATGGCCGTGCTGCAGAACACCTGGCACACACGGGCCTTTTGAAACGCGCCATCATCGGTCACTGGCAGACAGTACCGGCTATCGGTAAACTGGCTGTTGAAAACAAGATCGAAGCATACAACTTCTCGCAGGGCACGCTGGTCCACTGGTTCCGCGCTTTGGCAGGCCACAAACTCGGCGTCTTCACCGACATCGGCTTGGAAACTTTCCTCGATCCCCGTCAGCTCGGCGGCAAGCTCAATGACGTAACCAAAGAAGACTTGGTCAAATTGATCGAAGTCGATGGTCACGAACAGCTTTTCTACCCGACCTTCCCGGTCAACGTAGCTTTCCTCCGCGGCACTTATGCCGATGAATCGGGCAACATCACCATGGATGAAGAAATCGGGCCTTTCGAAAGCACTTCTGTAGCCCAGGCCGTTCACAACTGTGGCGGTAAAGTCGTCGTCCAGGTCAAAGACGTCGTCGCTCACGGCAGCCTCGACCCGCGCATGGTCAAAATCCCTGGCATCTATGTCGACTACGTCGTCGTAGCAGCTCCGGAAGATCATCAGCAGACGTATGACTGCGAATATGATCCGTCCCTCAGCGGCGAACATCGTGCTCCCGAAGGTGCTGCCGATGCAGCTCTCCCCATGAGCGCTAAGAAAATCATCGGCCGCCGCGGCGCTTTGGAATTGACCGAAAACGCTGTCGTCAACCTCGGCGTCGGTGCTCCGGAATACGTTGCTTCCGTTGCCGGTGAAGAAGGTATCGCTGATACCATTACCTTGACTGTCGAAGGCGGCGCTATCGGTGGTGTACCGCAGGGCGGTGCCCGCTTCGGTTCTTCCCGTAACGCCGATGCTATCATCGACCACACCTATCAGTTCGACTTCTACGATGGCGGCGGTCTGGACATCGCTTACCTCGGCCTGGCTCAGTGCGATGGCTCGGGCAACATCAACGTCAGCAAATTCGGCACCAACGTTGCCGGCTGCGGCGGTTTCCCGAACATTTCCCAGCAGACACCGAATGTTTACTTCTGCGGCACCTTCACGGCTGGCGGCTTGAAAATCGCTGTCGAAGACGGCAAAGTCAAGATCCTCCAGGAAGGCAAAGCCAAGAAGTTCATCAAAGCTGTCGACCAGATTACTTTCAACGGTTCCTATGCAGCCCGCAACGGCAAACACGTTCTCTACATCACGGAACGCTGCGTATTCGAACTGACCAAAGATGGCTTGAAACTCATCGAAGTCGCACCGGGCATTGATATTGAAAAAGATATCCTCGCTCACATGGACTTCAAGCCGATCATCGATAATCCAAAACTCATGGATGCCCGCCTCTTCCAGGACGGCCCGATGGGTTTAAAGAAATAAAATCCTTTAATAGTTGATTCTTTATAAAGAAAGGTGAAAACCGTGTATACTCTCGGAATCGACGTTGGTTCTTCTTCTTCCAAGGCAGTCATCCTGGAAGATGGCAAGAAGATCGTCGCCCATGCCGTCATTGAAATCGGTACCGGCTCGACCGGTCCGGAACGCGTCCTGGACGAAGTCTTCAAAGACACCAACTTAAAAATTGAAGACATGGCGAACATCATCGCCACAGGCTATGGCCGTTTCAATGTCGACTGCGCCAAAGGCGAAGTCAGCGAAATCACGTGCCATGCCAAAGGGGCACTCTTTGAATGCCCCGGTACGACGACCATCCTCGATATTGGCGGTCGGGACGTCAAGTCTATCAAATTGAATGGACAGGGCCTGGTCATGCAGTTTGCCATGAACGACAAATGCGCCGCTGGTACGGGCCGTTTCCTCGACGTCATGTCGAAGGTACTGGAAATCCCCATGTCTGAAATGGGGGATTGGTACTTCAAATCGAAGCATCCCGCTGCCGTCAGCAGTACCTGCACGGTTTTTGCTGAATCGGAAGTCATTTCCCTTCTTTCCAAGAATGTCCCGAAAGAAGACATCGTGCCGGTGTCCATCAGTC
>CABQJB010000216.1 GCA_902464195.1 uncultured Megasphaera sp. | reverse complement strand
ATATATAGTATAATTATGTCGAGTAGTTGTATTTTATATTTCCTTATTAAGCAATGAACAGGAGTTGTTACGCATGAACAAGAAATGTTTAGCTCTGGCAGCCGCTGCCATGGCTGCTGTGACACTGGTCGCCGGCTGTGGTTCTTCTGCAGACAAAAAGGACGGCGCTTCGGGAGATCAGAAGACCCTCGTCGTCGGCATGGAACCGACGTTCCCGCCGTTTGAATTCACGGAAAACGACAAATACATCGGCTTCGATATCGATTTAGCCAATGCCATCGGCGAAAAAATGGGCACGAAAGTCGAAGTCAAGAGCCTCGGCTTTGACGCCCTCATCCCGGCCCTGCGCAGCGGCCAGATTGACATGATTGCTTCCGGCATGGACGCTACACCGGAACGGCAGAAACAGGTTTCCTTTACGGAACCGTATTTCCAGGATGGCTATTCCGTCGTCGTCCGCAAGGATAACACCAGCATCAACGGCTTTGACGACCTCAAAGGCCGCACAGTCGGCTCCCAGGTCGGCACGAAGGGCGTAGACCTGGCTACGGAAGCCGGTGCTACGGTCAAACAGTATGACGCCAACAGCCAGGGCTGGATGGAACTGCAGAGCGGCACGTGTGACGCCGTCGTCATCAATACGTCAGTCGCCCTCTACTACATGAAAGAAGGCGGCGATAAAGACTTGAAGATCGTCGGCGACGCCAAGAAAGCCGATGCCGGTATCGCTATGGCTGTTTCCAAGGATAAACCGGAACTCCTGGAAAAGGTCAACAAAGCCCTGGCCGACCTCAAAGCCGACGGGACTTACGCCAAACTGTACAAGAAATGGTTCGGCGTCGATCCGAAGGCATAATCCATGTATAAAGCCTACGTATTCGATTTCGACTACACCCTGGCCAATTCGGAAAAGGGTATCGTCATGTGCTTCCAGCTCCTTTTCGAGGCCGAAGGCTACGACGGTATCCCTGAAGAAGATATCCGCCGCACGATTGGCATGACCATGTACGACGCCATGGCTCTCCTGACCGGGGAAACGGACCCGGACCGGGTCAACGCCCTGATCCGGGAATACAAGGTCCGCTTCTCTGACAAGTACATGACGGCCAACACCCATCTCTATCCGCAGACACTGCCGACGCTCCGCGCCTTGAAAGACACCGGCGCCTTGTGCTGCATCGTATCGACCAAGACCCGTTCGCGTATCGGCGAAACGCTGCGGAAATACCAGATGGAAAGCCTCATCGACCTCGTTGTCGGCATGGAAGACGTCGCCAAGGCCAAACCGGCACCGGACGGGATCAACGCCGTCTGCCGCCACTTCGGCCTGGATAAAAAGGACGTCCTCTACATCGGTGACAATACCATCGACGCCAGGGCCGCCCAAAACGCCGGCGTCGCCTTTGCCGCCGTAACGACGGGAACGACGACGAGCCAGGAATTCGCCCGCCTGCCCCATGTGGCAATCATGAAGGATCTCAGCGAAATCCTTACTATTCCCTAATTGGAGGAACCTATTATGATGAAGAAAAAAGTTACGACCCTCGTCGCTGCCTCGCTGGCAGCCATGACGCTTCTCGCCGGCTGCGGCTCCAACGGCACAGCCGATAAAAAAGATGGCGCAGCCAAAGGAGACAAGACCCTCATCGTCGGCACGGAACCGACGTTCCCGCCTTTTGAATTCACGGAAAATGAAAAAGACGTCGGCTTCGACATCGACCTGGCCCAGGCCGTCTGCGATAAGCTGGGCTACAAGATGGAAGTCAAGAACCTCGGCTTCGACGCCCTCATCCCGGCTCTGAAGAGCGGCCAGATCGACCTCATCGCCGCCGGCATGGATGCGACAGATGAACGGAAGAAACAGATTGACTTCACCGATGTCTACTACCAGGGCGGCTACACCATCGTCGTCCCGACGGGCAATGCGGACATCACCGGCTATGACTCCATCGCCGGCAAGACCGTCGGCGCCCAGGTCGGTTCCAAGGCTGCCGATTACGCCAGAGAACACGGGGCCAACGTCAAGGAATTCGACACCAATACACAGGGCTGGATGGAACTGGAAGCCGGCACGTGTGATGCCGTTTCCATCGATAAAGCCGTCGCCCAGTATTACCTCCAGCAGGGCGGCAAAGATAAGCTCAAAATTGTCGGCGAACCCATCACATCACGCGGCGTAGCCATGGGCATCAGCAAGGATAAACCGGAACTGAGCAAACAAGTCAACGAAGCTTTGAAGGAACTCAAGGCAGACGGAACGTACGCTAAAATCTATAAGAAATGGTTCGGTGAAGAACCGAAGCAGTAAAAAAAAGGGCTTGTCGCACGACGACAAGCCCTTTGAAGTTGTTAGTGGCTAGCAGTTAGTTGTTAGCGGATGGCTTTAAATTTGAAGGTT
>CABQJB010000215.1 GCA_902464195.1 uncultured Megasphaera sp. | reverse complement strand
TCTTTCCAGTATTCCGTTGCCAGCATACGGCCTGTGCGGCACCAGCCGGTCTGGACTTCGTCGGCAATGAGCAGGATGCCGTTGTCGTCACAGACTTTGCGCAGGGCTTTGATCCAGGGAATCGGAGCCGGGATGAAGCCGCCTTCGCCCTGGAGCGGTTCGACGACGATGGCTGCAACGTATTCAGCCGGCGAAGCATACATGAAGACTTCTTTCAAAGAATTCATGTAGAATTCCAACGCTTCGTCGTCGCTCATGCCGGCCGGTTTACGGTAGAGATAAGGAAATTCGGCCCGGTAGACGCCGTCCGGGAAGGGGCCCATGCCGCGGGCGTAGGCTTTCTTGGCCGTCATGGCCATGGTCATGAGCGTGCGGCCGTGGAAGGCACCGGAGAAGACGATGATATTCGGCCGTTTCGTATAGGCCTTGGCGACTTTGACGGCATTTTCATCGGCTTCAGCGCCGCTGTTGATGAAGAAAGAACGCTTCTTGTCGCCTTTGACCGGTGCGATGGCATTGAGTTTTTCCGCCAGGGCGACATAGCCTTCATGAGTGACGATGTTGGCCATGGCATGGAAATATTTTCCGGCCTGTTCCTGGACGGCCTTGACGACTTCCGGCTGGGAATAGCCGATGTTCAGGACACCGACGCCGCCGACCCAGTCGAGAAAATAGTTGCCGTCTACGTCTTCAAACATGGCGCCTTCGCCGCGCTGGATGACTGTCGGATAGATAGTGCCGATGGCATCCGGGATGGCCTGACGGCGGCGGGCTAATACGGCAGCGGCTTTCGGGCCGGGAACGGTCTGGGTAACGATTTTCGGTAATTCATCTTTTAACATAATGTCTCCCCCTTATCAATGCAAGATACAAAGCCTTGGTGAGTGCGTTGTGAAAGGCTTTGCATGGATAATCTTAAATGATACGCTTATTATACGTTTTACCATTAAAAACAACAAGAAGCTGGGAAAACAAAGTTAAAAATATGATGTTGTGCTGACAACACAAAGGAGGGGGCCCATGTCTCTATCCATTGCTCAACTTTACAGACAGGATGAAAACAAATATAAACTGGACCTCCTGGCCGGACGGCAGGGATTGAGCCATGACGTGGCCTGGGTTCAGGTCATGGAAGATGCCGATTATGGTACTTTTTTGCGGCCTCATGCCTTTATCTTCACGACGGGCCTGGCCAGCCACGGCGACCCGCACTGGCTGGAAGGCTTCGTCGATGCTCTTCTGGCAGCCGATGCAGCCGGCCTGGTCGTCAATACGGGGAAATACCTCTTGCCTTCGGATATTACAGAAACCTTGAAAGACCGCTGCGATGAAGCAGCCTTCCCGTTGTTCACCATGCCCTGGGAAGTGCGCCTGGCTGATATTACCCAATCCTTCTTGTCATCCCTCTTTTTGACCAACCGTGAAGAATACCGGGCCATTACGGCGTGGAAGGAATTCCTTTTCGGCGTCCAGGGATCATCGGTCCTGACCGAACTGGCCCTGACAGGCTGGCAGGAAGAGGGGCCGTATACGGCACTGGTCCTGGCCGGTCCCGACGGCGATGCCGCTTTTTTGGCCGACAGCAAGTCCTTTCTCAACGGATTGGGCCAGCCTTACTTTATATTTCCTTATAAGGACACGATAGTCCTGCTCTTACAGGGTGAACTGCCAGAAGCTCTTGTCACCTGGCTCAAAAGCCATGACCGCCTGGTGACAGGGCAGGGGCTGACGGCACCTGATTTGAAAGCCCTGCCAGACAGCTGCCGCCAGGGACAGCAGGCCCTGGTATGGGCCCGCCTCCACCAGCAGGCCTGGTGTTATTTTGGAGCCCTCGGCGCCTATGCCCTCTTTTTTTCCCAGCCCGATGACCGGGTGCTGCACGTCCTTCACGACCGGGCCCTGGGAGCCTTACTGGCTTACGATGAAGCCCATCAGTCCAGCCTGTACGAAACGCTGAAATCCTATCTCTGCCACGATGGCAGCCTGAAGGGGACAGCAGCCCAGCTCTATACCCATCGCAATACCGTGGCCTATCGCATCCACAAGGCGGAAAAACTCATTCCCTATGACCTGGCTGACTGGGAGCAGCGCTTTACGGTCTTCCTGGCCTGTCATATCCACCGTTATTTTGAAATTTTAGGAAATTAACTGTTGACATTTTGCAAGACGAATGCTATTATATAGAAACCAGCTGTACTGAGACGGACGAAAGAAACGACAGGTTTGTTTTGTTGTGTCTGTGTGAGTTCGCCTAGCGAACCGGCACTGATTTAACTGAAAAAAGTTCAAATCAGGGCTTGACAGATTTCTCGGAGTTTGGTAAGATATACAAGTCGTCGCGATAAGGCGATGACGACGATGACCTTTGAAAACTGAACAATGAACTGAATGAACGCCAACGTGCGAGGTT
>CABQJB010000214.1 GCA_902464195.1 uncultured Megasphaera sp. | reverse complement strand
TATTATTTTATGCAAAATAGGTACTAGTATCTATTCTTTTTCTTGTTTACAATATAGCTGTACATATGTAGTGCTCTATGGTTACATGTGAATATCTGAACAAGTCGAAAGGAAGAATCGCTATGCCTATGTCAGGTCCCAAGAAAACGAAGAAACGCTGGTTTATGTTGTTCCTCTTATTTATCCTCACGGCCATCAACTACCTGGACCGGACGAATATGGCCGTCGCCGCGTCCAGCATGAGTCAGGAACTCGATTTCAACGCCGCCACGATGGGGCTGTTGTTCTCGGCATTTTCCTGGTCTTACGGACTTATGCAGATTCCCGGCGGCTGGTTTATCGAACGCTTCGGCTCGCGTATCGCTTATACAGCGTCTCTGTTCTTCTGGTCCCTGTTCACTATGTTCATGGGCATCGGTCGTTCTTTTGCCGCCCTCTTTGGCATCCGTCTGGCCATCGGTGCCGCTGAAGCACCGGCTTTCCCGACAAACAGCCGCGTCGTCGCCACCTGGTTTCCCTCGCACGAACGGGCTACGGCGACGTCGATTTATACGGCCGGTGAATTCATCGGCCTGGCCTTCCTGACGCCGGTACTGTTCTGGATCCTGGAAAATTATGGCTGGCGGGAAATCTTCTATGTCACCGGTTTCGTCGGTATCGTAGCCAGTCTCTTCTGGTATTTCCTCTATCGTGACCCCGGCGCCAATTCCGGCGCCAACGAAGCGGAATTGGCTTATATCCGCGAAGGCGGCGGCCTCGGCAGTCAGGCATCGGAAAAACAGAAGATAACCTTGTCCCAGATCACGGAGCTCTTCAAACACCGCCAACTCCTGGGCATTTACTTGGGCCAGTTTGCCAATACGAGTACGATGTTCTTCTTTTTGACCTGGTTTCCGACGTACCTGGTCATGTCCAAGAACCTGCCCTTGCTGAAAGCCGGGATTTACGCCGTCATTCCCTATATCGGAGCCCTCATCGGCGTCCTTTTGGGCGGTTAGTGGTTCGATGCGATGCTGCTCCGCGGCAGTGCCCTCTCCAAGGCCCGCAAACTGCCCATCATCTGCGGCCTCCTCTGCTCGATGACCATTATGAGCGCCAATTACTTCGATTCCCTCAACGCCATCATCACGGTCATGGCCATCGCCTTCTTCGGCCAAGGCATGGCAGCCATTGTCTGGAGTACCGTCGGCGACGTCGCCCCGTCCCATTCGGTCGGCCTGGCCGGCGGCGTCTTCAACTTCATCGGCAACCTGGCCGGCATTATCACGCCCATCGTCATCGGCTTCATCGTCCAGGCAACGGGCTCCTTTGTCGGCGCCATGATTTTCGTCGGCTGCATTGCCGCTTTAGGCGTCTTTTCCTTCATCTTCATCGTCGGCGACATCCACCGGATAGAAGGCTGATTACAAAGCTCCGCGCTGCCAGCGGGACAAGAGGAAATTACGGAAGCGTTCTACAACAGGCAATACTTGGGACTGACGTAGAAGGGCTAAAAAAAGATAGCGCCGCTCAAAAGGATCAGCGATCGGGATTCGGTCGAGATGATAATATTGCAACGTATAAAAATCAGGTAATATTGCAACGCCATAGCCAGCTGCTACGAAGCCGGCCATGGCGTTGTCTTCTTCTACGTGGCAGGCAATCTTCAAATGGACGTCAGCCTGGTCCAGGAGTTCCTGTATCATCTTACGGAGACCGCTGCTCTTATCGAAAGCGATGATAGGATATGGTTCCAGTTCCTTCAGGGATACAGAGCCGCGATTGCTCAAGGGATGACCCTTGGGAACAGCGACGACCAAATCTTCTTCAGCCACAGGATAAAACAACACATCTGGCTCATTTTCGACTGAAGAACAAAGAGCGGCATCGATTTTTTCCTCTTTCAATTCCTTGATGAGCGCTGCCGTCGTCCCCTGGTGGAAGTCAAAGGTGATGCCGCCATTGCCTTCGGCAGCCTGGAATTGGGTAATCATCTCTGGGACCATCGTATAGCCCATAGTATAGGTGAAGCCCAGCGTAATTTTCCCCTGGTCCGGCCGCGTATAGGCCTTCATCAAATCGACACCGCGGCCGAGTTCCTGCAACGACCGTTTGACATAGGGCAGGAACAAATGGCCATACTTATTCAAATAGATATTGCGCCCCCGTTTTTCAAAGAGCTGGATGCCCAGCTCTTTTTCCATATCCCGGATAGCCCGGTTTAAGCTCGGTTCAGTAATGTACAGGGCTTCGGCCGCTTTTCGATAGTGTTCGGTCTCGGCCAGTTTCAAGAAGTATTGAAGTTGCTTTAAATTCATGATCTTCTCCTTTCACATACGCATTTATCATAGTTCATGACAATATTCCCCAATCAATAGCTATATATACTATATTCTGTACAAAACAACTATTAATAATATTTTTTACAGTGATGGAACTATTCGTTTACCAAACAATTATAGATATGTGATATTCCGCTAT
>CABQJB010000213.1 GCA_902464195.1 uncultured Megasphaera sp. | reverse complement strand
GATAAATTGGATTTGTGCAATAACCGGTTTACACAAACTATTTTACACTCCCCATTTACGAAAAAAGAAAAAATGCCTTGCCAATACACACCCATCAGACACTAACCCCTAATAGCTAATCCCTAACTGCTGCTTTTTAATCCTTTAAAAAGCGTCCTTCAAAAATCTCCCTTCTGCGACTTTCTTCAGATATTGTCCATATGGGCTCTTGCCGTATTTGACGGCGCTTTCCATGAGGGTAGCTTTGTCGATCCATCCGTGGCCATAGGCGATGTCTTCTAAGGCGGCGATCTGGATGCCGGCCCTGGTTTCTACGGCCTTAACGAAATTCGAGGCTTCGCTCAGGCTGTTGACTGTTCCCGTATCGAGCCAGGCATAGCCCCGTCCGAGGGTGACGACGTTGAGATTGCCCCTTTCCAGGTACATCTGATTCAAGTCAGTTATTTCCAGTTCGCCCCGCGCCGATGGCTTGACTTGTTTGGCATATTCACAGACATGCTTATCATAAAAATACAGCCCCGTAACGGCATAATTTGTCTTAGGCTGTGCCGGTTTTTCTTCAATAGAAATCGCCTTGCCCTGCTCATCAAATTCAATGACGCCGAACCGTTCCGGATCATCGACGTAATAACCAAATACCGTGGCCCCTTCCGTGTTGGCCGCAGCCTGCTGCAAATGGCGGGTCAGACCAGCGCCATAGAAAATATTATCGCCCAAAACCATGGCGCATGGTTCCCCATTGATGAATTCTTCGCCCAAGATAAAAGCCTGGGCCAATCCATCCGGCGACGGCTGCACCTTATAACTCAGATGGATACCATAGCGCGATCCATCCCCCAGGAGCCGTTCAAAATTCGGCAAATCCGTCGGCGTAGAAATAATCAAAATATCCCGAATCCCAGCCAACATCAACGTCGACAACGGATAATAAATCATCGGCTTATCATATACTGGCAACAACTGCTTAGACGTCACCATCGTCAGCGGATACAACCGCGTCCCACTACCCCCGGCTAATACAATCCCTTTCAAAAAAATCACTCCTCACAGTAAAATTCAACACCTAATTATACCAAAAAAGAACCTGACATACAAAGTCATGAATAACTTTATACGACAGGCTCATTTTTCTTACTTAACATACTGCTCAAAAAAATGACCCCCGAGGATGCCGCCCCGGGGGTCTTCGTGTTACATATACACTTCTAACAATATCATTCTTTTCCTACGTTCATTATAGCATAATTTTCCTACCCGTCAAGGATAATGGCTGGATTTAGAACCATCCCTACACCATGGTAATATCTTTATACTGCGGCTCCAAAATCCACTGGCCCTGATGATCCATAATGCCCCAGCCTGTCTTTGTCTTGACCGGCGTCAGGCCGTTGCGGAAGCCTTTGACGTCCTGGATCTGGCCGGCGGCAGCACGGTACTGGACCTGACCGTTCCTGTCGACAATGGCATACTCTTTCTTGTCGTTCCAGCACCAGGTATAATCGTCGAGGAGGAAAGCCATCCATTTCACGCTGGACGGGAATTCCGCAACGAAGGCCCCTGTTTCCTCATTGATGAGCATATTTTTATCGCCTTTCGTCAGCAAAAGGCGCTGTGACCCCAGGAACTGTACGCCGTCATAGGCAAAATCGATGACCTGTGCCCCGTCGACCATGCTGAAGACGCCCCATTTCCCACTCTCTTTATCTTTCAAAGAAACGAAGCCGTCGACATCATCCAAAAGGCCATCGTCAAGAGTGTAATTTCCCGGCGCAATCAGGTACTGGCCCTGGCGGTTGACGAAGCCCAATTTCCCTTTATTGCGGACGAAGGTGCCAAATTCCGTCATCGGATAAACGGCATCATTTTTGCTGTCGATGACGATATTGCCGACGCGGTCGAGATAGCCCCGCTTCACGCCATCATAGGTCAAAGGCGCCACTTCGCCATCGTAATAGACGGAATGCGTCGACGAGCCAATCAGCGCGCCGGCGAGGAAACCGCCCAGGTTAAAATGGCTGACCCTGCGCTGGTATTCCGCCAGACCGTGGTGATAGGGCAAAATGACATCATACGGCGCAGCGAACTGGATCCGGCCGCTTTCATCAATGGCCACTTTCTCTCCCTTATCGTCCTTGACGAAAGCCAGGCCTTCACTGAAGTCAGCCAGCACGGCCTTATACGTCGGTGCCACTACGATGTTCCCGTTCTTGTCCTGAATACCATAACAGCCCTGATCCTTGAAGAAATGGACCGACGCGGCTTCTTTCTCCGGCCAAACTGCCGGTGCGCCCTGCTTATCGACATAAGCCGTCCCTCTCTTCCCTTCCGTCATAAACACGCCTTTACCGGCATAGGACAGGGACTTATATGCCGGCGTCATGAGCCATTTTCCGTCCGTGCCCATCAGGCCCCACCTATCTGTACCGTCCTTGACCGCAGCCAGGACACCATCCTTATAATT
>CABQJB010000212.1 GCA_902464195.1 uncultured Megasphaera sp. | reverse complement strand
AAAAAACTGACCCCCAATCGTTAGATTTTTGGTCTAACTATTGGGGGTCAGCTCAGCGGCTATCATGCATGGTCTTTTTCGGATTCAGGTGCGGCGTTCCGCCGCGACAGATTCATGAAATGAACGCAGTTCGCAGACGGCAGTTCGCAGTTCGCCAAAAAATACACGGCCAATGGCCTTGTGCGTAGGGGCCGGCCTTTAACCTCTCAGACCGCCTTTGGCGGCCAGCTCCCCTATAAAGGGAGCCTTGTGCGGCCCGCTGTGAGATTCGGTCACAGCCGACTCGAGTATAATGGCAGGCTTTTACGAGCCACAAACCACTATTTTTCACGAGCCGAGGGTTACTCGAGGCGATGTTGTTATTCTGAATCTGTTGCCGCGCAGCGGCATTTGAGTCCGAGGCGACCGGTGGCCTGCGAACTGCGACCGGCGGGACGCCCTTTGGGCGTCCCCTACAAAATTTCTCTTTTGGTTGTAAATGCAACAGAAATGTTTCTTTCTTTTTGTTATACTTTACGTGTACTCGATGAGAGCAGAGAATTACGAATCACCCATTCAATTTATTATATGTATGAAATACAGGAGGTTTTCCCCATGACTAAAGAAAAACAGATGTTTTGTTTCCAGTGTGAACAGACCGCTATGGGTACTGGCTGTACCGGTTGTGCCGGTGTTTGTGGCAAATCGGCTGTTGAAGCCGGCCTGCAGGACGTTTTGACCGGCGCCCTCGTCGGCTTGGCCCGCACCTGTCAGACTGCCGCTCCGACGGCTAAGACCTATCGCACTATTCTCGAAGGCATGTTCACGACCATTACCAACGTCAACTTCAACACGACGACGACTCAGGCTATGATCGATAAAGTTCACGCTGAAGCCGCTGCTCTTTCGTCCACTCCCGCAGCTGACTACGACATGAACCAGATGTGGAACGCTGATGAAGATATCCGTTCCCTCAAATCGCTCATCCTCTTTGGTATGCGCGGCATGGCTGCTTATGCTTATCATGCTCTCATGCTCGGCAAATCGAGCGAAGAAGTCGATGCTTTCTTCGTCAAAGGCTTGTCGGCCATCGGCGAAGACTGGGGCATGGATGAACTTCTCCCGATTGTCATGGAAACAGGCAAAGTCAACTTGACCTGCATGGCTCTCCTCGATGAAGCTAATACGTCTACTTATGGTACTCCGGTTCCGACGACGGTTCCTTTGACAGTTGAAAAAGGCCCGTTCATCGTTGTCACCGGCCACGACCTGAAAGACTTGGAACTCCTCCTCAAACAGACTGAAGGCAAAGGCATCAATATCTACACGCACGGCGAAATGCTCCCGGCTCACGCTTATCCGGAATTGAAGAAATACAAACACCTCAAAGGCAACTTCGGTACGGCTTGGCAGAACCAGCAGAAAGAATTCGATAACGTTCCCGGCGCTTTCCTGTTCACGACGAACTGCCTCATGCCGCCTCGTAAATCCTACATCGACCGCGTCTTCACGACAGAAGTCGTTTCCTTTGACGGCGTAACTCATATCGGCGAAGACAAAGACTTCACACCGGTCATCGAAAAAGCCCTGGAACTCGGCGGCTATGCAGAAGACCAGCACTTCACCGGCATCAATGGCGGCAGCACCGTTACGACTGGCTTTGGCCATGGCACGGTCCTCTCCGTTGCTGATAAAGTCATCGACGCTGTCAAAGCCGGCGCTATCAAACACTTCTTCCTCGTCGGCGGTTGCGACGGCGCTCGTCCGGGCCGTAACTACTACACGGAATTCGTTAAACAGACCCCGGCTGATACGGTCGTCCTCACTCTGGCTTGCGGCAAATACCGCTTCAACGACCTCGACTTCGGCACCATCGGCGGCTTGCCGCGCATCATGGACATGGGCCAGTGCAACGACGCATACAGCGCTATCCAGGTAGCTGTCGCTCTGGCAAAAGCCTTCGACTGCGGCGTCAACGACCTGCCTTTGACCCTCGTCCTCTCGTGGTACGAACAGAAAGCTGTCTGCATCCTCTTGACCCTCCTCTCCCTGGGTATCAAGAACATCTACCTCGGCCCGACACTGCCGGCCTTCGTCTCCAAGAATGTCCTCAACTACTTGGTAGAAAACTTCAACATCACTCCGACCAGCACGCCGGAAGCTGACCTCAAAAAGATTTTGGGATAAGAGGCCGGAGTTTATAGCTTGTAGTACGGAGTTTGTAGTTTGCAGAAGAGAGATTAAACTCAAAAGAGGCTGTCCAATGCGACAGCCTCTTTTTTATCGCCTGTATGCGATTGCGTAGCTGCGATTGCGTAGGGGACGCCCAAAGGGCGTCCCGTGTGAATAGTGTGAATGGCCGGAATTTATGACGAGCGGCTAGTAATTTATAAAACCTGCCATCATGCCAGAGTGAGCTGTGCTGGAATCTCGCAACGGGCCGCCCGTCGGGACGGCCCCTACGAAAAGGCCCCGATTGGGGCGATTTTTACGAGCCGAGGGTTACTCGAGGCGATGT
>CABQJB010000211.1 GCA_902464195.1 uncultured Megasphaera sp. | reverse complement strand
TATCATGTCTCCTCAAATCACTACCTACAGCGGAAAGTTTTTCGATATCACCCATCCCGACCCGGCAAGTATCTGCATCGAAGATATTGCCCACGCCCTGTCCCTCATCTGCCGGGGCAACGGTCATGTGACGACTTTTTATTCTGTCGGTCAGCATTGTTTGCAATGCGCCAAAGAAGCGCAGGCCCGTCAGCTGCCGTCCCGCCTGGTCCTGGCTGCCTTACTGCATGATGCGACGGAGTGCTATATGTCCGACGTACCCCGGCCAATGAAGCAGCTCATGCCAATTTATCGGCAGACGGAAGCGAAATTACTGACTCTCATTTATGAGAAATTCTTAGGCCAGTCCTTGACGGAAGGGGAAATGCACCTCCTCAAAGGGATTGACGATGATTTCCTCTGGTACGACTTGACCTATCTCTTGAACGACCAACCCCGGGGAGAGGCGCCGCAAGTCTGTTGTGTCCCTGATTACCGGCCGCGTTCCTTTGCCGACGTCGAAGCCGAATACTTGCAGTGCTATCGTTCTTGTCAGGAGGGAGCTTCATGGAAATAGCCATCGTCACCGGTGCTTCGTCTGGATTGGGCCGGGAATATGCAAAGTTACTGGACAAAGAAGGATTGAATGAAATCTGGCTCGTCGCCCGGCGCCAGCTACAGTTGGAAAAACTGGCCGGCGAACTGACGACGAAAAGCCGCATCTATGCCCTGGACCTGACGGACAGGGCTTCTTTGCTGACATTGCAGCAAGCCTTAGCGGACTGTCAGGTCACGATCCGTTATTTGATTCACGCTGCCGGCTTTGGCAAGATGGGGCCTGTTGCGGCCATGCCGTCAGGTGTCCTGGAAAACATGATCGACCTCAACGATCGGGCCGCTGTCAGCCTGGTCCAGGCCGTACTGCCTTATTGTCATGCCGGCAGCCATTTGGTACAGATTTGTTCCTGTGCCGCTTTCCTGCCCATTCCCGAATTGGCCGTCTATGCTGCCACGAAAACTTTTCTCCTGCGCTACAGCCGGGCCCTGGCGGCCGAACTGGCTCCGAAAGGCATCCTCGTTTCGGTGGTCTGCCCGTATTGGGTGAAAGATACAGAATTCATCGCCACGGCCAGCCAGACCGATAAAGGCCGGCTGTTCCGCCATTTTCCCCTGGCCGGGACGAAGGAAGTCGTCGCCCGCCGCTCTTTCCAGGCCGTGAAAAAAGGCCGAGTCGTCATCACACCGGATGTCGTCTCGACCTTGCTCCGTTTTCTGTCGGGGTGGATTCCCCAATCAATTCTCTTGTACGGCAGCCGCTGGTTCCGCTGACTTTATAAGCCGATGGCTTTTAGTGCCTGGTCCAGGTCACCGATGATGTCGTCCGGGTCTTCCAGGCCGATACTGAAACGGATGAAGCCCTTGCGGAATTTTTCCGGGTAAAGGTTGATGCGTTCATCGTAACTGGGCTGCGGGAAAATCAGGCTTTCGTCGTGACCGAGAGACACGGCGAAGGTGACGACTTTCAAAGCTGCGCAGAAGCGTTCGACGGCCTTGTCGTCGGCTGCGATGCCAAAGGAAATGACGCCGCCAAAGCCGTGCTTCATCTGCTTCTTGGCCAATTCATGACCGGGGTGGCTGGCCAGGCCGGGATAGGAAACGAAAGTGACGTTTTGCCGCTGTTCCAGCCATTCGGCAATCTTCTGCGTCGACGCATTGATGCGTTCCATCCGCAAGGGAAAGGTCACGGCACCGCGGAAAATCTGCCAGGCATTGAAGGGACTGATGACAGAGCCGACATTGACCTGGGCTTCATAGCGTATCCGGTCCATCGTTGTCAAGTCATTAGAAATAATGGCCCCGCCCTGGGCATCGCCATGACCATTGATATATTTCGTCAGCGATTCGACGACGAAATCGGCTCCCAGGTCCAATGGCCGCTGGTTGAGGGGCGACGCAAAAGTATTATCGACAGACAAGACAGCCCCGTTTTCATGAGCGATTTTGGCAATGGCTTCGATATCTGAAATGCCATCGGTCGGATTGTCCGGCGTTTCAATATGGACCAGGCGTGTCCCCGGCGTAATCGCTTTCTTGACGGCGTCCAGGTCAGTCATATCGACCATGACCGTTTCAACGCCGAATTTCTGGTTGAATAATTCGTGGAAAAGGCGATAGACCGCCATATAGCTGACCTTGGGATAGACGACGCGGTCACCTGTCTTGAGCAGGGTCCAGAACAGGGCGTGCAGGGCTGCGACGCCACTTCCCAGGACGATGGCGTCATCGGCTCCGTGAAGGGCGGCGACTTTTTCTTCCAGCCAGTGCTGATTCGGGTTGCCGTTACGGGCATACATCAACAAATCCGTCGATGAATAATTGACCTTCGACAAATCATCGGGCAGCTTGTAGCTGTTGGCCATGTGCAATGGCCGGCGGACAGCGCCCGTTTCTGCGTCATAGCCGACACCAGTGTGTACAGCCTGTGTCGAAATGTCATACCCCTTGAACTTATTTTCTTTCTTAGCCATAAAAAAATCCCCCTTTATGGTGTCAATAAATACTATACAAGTATATTAT
>CABQJB010000210.1 GCA_902464195.1 uncultured Megasphaera sp. | reverse complement strand
CTATACAAGTATATTATAAAGTATATTCACGAAAAAGTAAAAGCCTTTTGTTTTCCAATTTCAATTGACCTTTTGACTTTTACTGAAATAAGCGTATAATAGAACTATACAAAGAAATAGAAACAGCGCCGTTTCAATTGTTTAATTCTGTAGGAGATGATTGGTATGAGCAAGTTAACCCATCGTATCGAAAAGAAGGCTGTCGAAATCCTGGTCGACCGCATCATGGCCGAACGGAATCCGGCAGACCGTCAAAAAACATTGAAACGCTTATCTTATGTCATGCAGCATCTGTTTGGCGATCTCTTTGAAAAAGAATCCTTTGATGATGCGCGCAAACTCATCGATGAAGGCGGTAAATGGTTCCGCTTCCTCAATACGGCCCTGGATACGTTGAACCCGCATGTCGTCAAGACGGCCGTCATGGACCTGGGCTTTGAAGCCGGGTTCTACGGTCTGCGTACGCGCGATGCCGCCAAAGCAAAATATCACTGCAATATTCCTTGGGCCATCCTCTTCGACCCGACCAGCGCCTGCAATCTGCATTGCATCGGCTGCTGGGCTGCTGAATACGGCCATACATTGAACCTGTCTTTCGACGTCATGGACAAAATCGTCCGCGAAGGCAAGGCTCTGGGCTGCCATTTCTACCTGCTCACGGGCGGCGAACCGCTCATGCGCAAGAACGATATCCTGCGCCTGTGCCGGAAACATCCGGACTGTGAATTCCACGCCTTTACCAACGGCACACTTATTGATGATGCTTTTTGCGACGAAGTCACGGACGTAGGCAATCTCAGCTTTTCCCTCAGTATCGAAGGCTTCCGCGAAGTCAATGACAGCCGCCGCGGCGAAGGCGATTTCGACAAGGTCATGCATGCCATGGACCTCCTGCGCAAGCACGGCATCGTCTTTGGGACATCTATCTGTTATACCCGGAAAAACATCGATACCGTCACGTCTGACGAATTTCTGGACCTGCTCATCAAGAAGGGCGTCTGGTTCACGTGGTATTTCCATTACATGCCTGTTGGCAACGACGCTTCGCTGGACCTGCTGCCGACAGAAGCACAGCGGGCCTATATGGTACGCCGGGTCCGCGAAATCCGCAGCGTAAAGGGTGGCAAGCCGATTTTCGCCATCGATTTCCAGAACGATGGCCAGTTCATTGACGGCTGTGTCGCTGGCGGCCGCAATTACTGCCATATCAACCCCAATGGCGACGTCGAACCGTGCGTCTTCATCCATTATTCCAGCGCCAATATCAACAATCAGAGCCTGCTCTCGTGCTTGCAGCAGCCGCTCTTCAAAGAATATGCCAAAGGCCAGCCCTTCAACCACAACCATCTGCGCCCGTGCCCGATGCTGGAAAATCCGCAGTATTTAGCCGCCATGGTCAAACGCAGCGGTGCCAAATCGACGGACCTGCAGTCGCCGGAATCGGCAGAACACTTATGTAATAAATGCAAGGCTTATGCCGCACAGTGGAAACCGACAGCCGACAAGTTGTGGGCTGAAATCGAAGCCAATAAAGAAAAAGAAGCCGCGGAAAAGAAAGCGCACAGCCCTCAGTCCGCCGCTCATTAGGAGGAGTCCCATGAATATCCAGATTTTCGGCACGAAGAAGTGCTTTGACACCAAGAAAGCCATCCGTTATTTCAAAGAACGGAACATCAAGGTCCAGTTCATCGACTTGAAAGAAAAAGGCCTGAGTAAAGGCGAATACACCAAAGTCAAGCAGGCCGTCGGCGGCCTCGATGCCATGCTCAATCCGAAATGCAAGGATCAGGACACGCTGGCCCGCATCCAATATGCCGTCGATGACGAAAAAGATGCCAATGTACTGGCGAACCAGCAAGTCTTAAAGACGCCCATCGTCCGCAATGGCGCCAAGGCGACCGTCGGCTACTTGCCAGAAGTCTGGAAAACGTGGGAATAGTTTTTAGCTTGACAGAAATTAAACGTTTGGGTATACTTATAGTTACTTAAACGTTTAATTTTTTTTATAGTGAATGAGGTGTATAAAATGAAATATACTATAAAAAGAACTGCTGTATTAGCCTGTGCAGCCTTGATGATCGGCAGCGTTTCCCTGGCTGCCAGTACACCGAAGATCCAGGCCATGGGCATACCCAATCCCATCGTGACTTATGATACCTATGAAAGTGTCGTCAAAGATGCTGGCTTTACGCCCTTATACTTGACCCGCGACGCCGGCTTCAGCTGCTATTATCTTTCTTTGATCGACAAAAACACGGCAGATATCGGCTTCCAGCGCTTAGGCCAGCCGGAAACGACGGTCCGCGTCCGCACGATGCCGCAGAAAGCCGACAAATCCATAAAAGACATTTCCGGTGTTTATAGCGTAACCTGGAATGACCAGGTCATCGACGGCGTCACCGTCAGCATGGCAAAAATCAGTGACACGTCCTATGCGGCTCATTGGAAAGTCGGGGACTATCAGTTTTCCGCCCAGGCAATGGGCATGAGCGCCCCGGAATTCAAGGCTCTCCTGGAAAACAGCCTCGTCGACGACTCGGTTCATTATTTTGTAAAATAGTTGTTAGTGGCTCTTGGTTAGTGGCTCGTGGCTCGTA
>CABQJB010000209.1 GCA_902464195.1 uncultured Megasphaera sp. | reverse complement strand
GATATATTCCGTCAATAAATTTGACTAGTCAATTATAAAAGGAGCGATTGCAGTGATAAAAGAAAGATTATGGACTCGTGATTTCGTGGCCCTGGTCCTGGCCAACGGTTTTTTGTTTGCCGGTTTCCATTTCCTCTTGCCGACGATTACCCTCTATGCGGCCAGCTTAGGAGCTACGGGCGGGGAAATCGGCCTCATCGGCGGTATCTTTGGCTATTCGGCCATCTGTATCCGCTTGTTTACCGATACGGGCGTCCAGTATCTGGGAAAAAAGAAATGCCTCTACCTGGGCCTGGCCCTTTCCATTTTAGCGACCTTGTCGTATTATATGTTTAGTAGTATCCACGCCATCGTAGCCGCCCGCATCCTTCACGGCTTCGGCTTCGGCCTGAGCACGACCTTTGCGGCTGCTATCGTCGCCGATGTCATCCCGGCCAGCCGCCGCGGCGAAGGGATTGGCTATTTCGGCCTGGGCAGTACGGTCATGATGGCCCTGGCTCCGGCTGTCGGCTTATTTTTGCTCAACGAAGTCAGCCCGTCGGCGCTGTTCTTCTCGTCAGCTGCCGTTTCCTTCCTGGCTATCCTGGCTAGTGTCTTCTGTCACGCTGGCAAGAAAGTCCGCCGCGTAGAAGTGACGGAAAAGACATCCCTGCGCGACCGCATCTGTGAAACCGGTACAGGCCTTCCCGCGATTTTGACGATTTTCTTCGGTGCCGCCTATGGCAGTGTCAATACGTATATCGCCATGATGGCTGCTGAAGCGCATATCGAAAATGCCGGCCTGTTCTTCATTATCGGGACGCTGTTCGTCTTCATTTCCCGTCCTTTTGGCGGCCGTCTTCTCGATGCCAAAGGTGCTTTTGCCGTCGTCATGCCCGGGTCGGTCTTATATTTGATCGGCTTATTGCTCATCATGGCCGCTCATTCGCTCATGGTCTTATTGGCAGCGTCTGTCTTTTATGGCTTAGGCGCCGGCCTGCTGCTTCCGGCTCTGCTGACGTGGATTTTGAATATGGTCCGCCCAGAACGGCGCAGTTCTGCCAGTGCGACCTTCTATAATATGCTCGATATCGGCACCAGCACAGGGATTCTCGTTTTGGGCGTCATTGCCGGCATGGTGGGCTACCGCCACATGTACTGGAGTGTCACAGCCCTCATGATTTGCTTTGCTGTCCTCTTCATGTTCTGTCATTACCGCTATGGCAGTGATGTCATGGCCAGTCAGAAAGCTCAGGAAGGAGCTGTCGCCGATATCCATAAGAATTGAGAGGTATCATGATGGATATACGAGACCGGCAAGATGATGAACTAGTGCGGCAGTTATTTTGTACGATCCGGATTTTTTCCCGGACTTTAAACGGTTGTGTAGCGCCTTTGGGGCTTCACAGCTCAGAATGGATGGTCCTGAATTTCATCCATTTGAATGACGGTATTGCCCAGGCTGATTTGATCCGCTATTTCAAAGTGGAAGCGGCAGCGATTACGCGCACCCTGAGCCGGCTGGAAAAGAAAGGCCTTATTGGCCGCCACCCTATGGAAAAGGGCCGGGGGAAGTATATCGAATTGACAGAAGCAGGCGGGGACTTATTCGACCAGGCCGAACCTTTTGTGACGGCCCATCGGAGACAGGCTTTGCAGGGGTTGTCGCCAGAAGAACGCCAGCAGTTATTGATGCTGTGTGCGAAAATACAAACGGCCTTAGAGGCGGAATAGTATATGTTTTTATCATATGGAGGGTATACCTATACTGATTTCCCATAGATAGCTTACAAATCGCCAACATATGCGTATAATTAAATCAAGATATTACCTATGCTGAAAGGAGATTTTACAAATGAAAATTGTCTTGTTGGAATCGTTAGGTATCAGCCAGGAATTACTTGATTCGTATGTGAAACCTTTGAAAGAAAAAGGCTATGAATTCGCTGCGTATGAACGCAATGATGACCCGGCCGTCCAGATTGAAGAAGCCAAGGACGCCGATATCCTCATCATCGCCAACATGCCCCTCAAAGCAGAAGTCATCAATGCCTGCCCGAATTTGAAGTACATCGACGTCGCCTTTACCGGTGTCGACCACGTCGCCCTTGACGCTGCCAAGGCCAAAGGCATCAAAGTCAGCAATGCGTCCGGCTATTCGACAGTCGCCGTAGCCGAATTGACCATCGCCATGATGCTCGATTTGCTCCGCCGCGTACCTCAGGTCGATGCAGCCTGCCGTGCTGGCGGTACGAAAGCCGGCCTCGTAGGCAATGAATTGGAAGGTAAGACCGTCGCCCTCGTCGGCACCGGTCATATCGGCCATCGTGTCGCCGAACTGGTCCATGCCTTTGGGGCCAAGGTCATCGCCTATAACGGCTTCTCTCATAAAGCCGATACGGAACTGATTAAATACCTGCCCATGAAAGAAATGATGGAACAGGCCGATATCGTCAGCCTCCATTGCCCGGTTACGGACAAATCGAAGGGCTTGATCAATAAAGAAACCCTGTCGTACATGAAACCGACGGCCTTCCTCATCAACGAAGCCCGCGGCCCTGTCGTCGTATCCCAGGATTTGGCTGATGCCCTGAACAGCGGTAAAATCGCCGGTGCCGGCATCGACGTCTTCGAAAACGAACCGCCTCTCGAC
>CABQJB010000208.1 GCA_902464195.1 uncultured Megasphaera sp. | reverse complement strand
CCCCTAGCCCCTAACCCCTACAATCAATGCCTCCAGGCTTTGGGCACGGGGATGAGGAAGGCGAAAATCGTGCCGATGATGGCACTGATCCAGAGGCACTGCAGGGCCGCCGAGATGCCCCACTGGTCGGCGCCCCAGCCGACGACGGGCGAGATGAGGCCGCCGATGGTCGTCGTCAGGCCCAGGGTGACGCCAGAGGCGAAGCCGACGTTCTTGCCGAGGTAGGTCTGGCCGAGGACGACGATCGGGCTGTAAGCAGCAAAGAGCGAGAAGGCGACGGGGAGGAGCAGTAGCGTTGCCGTGACGATGTCCGTACTGTTGACCAGGAAGAACATGGACGGGATCATGATGATCATGGAGCCGCGGAGGACGCGTAGGAAGCCGAAGCGGTCGGCCAAGATGCCGCCGACGAAGGTGATGACGACGCCCATGGAAAAGAGGATGGACAAGGCCAGGCTGCCCGAAGCCGGCGAGGCATGGAGGACGTGGATCCAGTAGAGGGGAATGAAGGTATTGCAGACCGTAAAGCCGATAGACCGGACGAAGATGACGACGGACAGGCGGGCGAAGGCGCTCCAGTCGTTGGTCCGGACTTCGCCGGGATGGGCTTTCTTTTCGGCCGTCGCAGCCTCGCTGACCAGGGATAAGATGCGCGGCATCTGATGGTAGAGGACGAAGGCGATAAGGGCATTGACGATGCCGAAGACGACCAGGCCGTGGATGTCGAAGGCATAGGCACAGGCGCCGGCAACCATGGGGCCGATGGCGAAGCCGGCATTGCCGCCGACGGAAAAGGTCCCCATAGCCTGTCCCTTGCGGTCGCCGGCAATGCTGTTGACCATGCGGGCCGCTTCAGGATGATAGATGGAAGAGCCGAAACCGCTGAACATAGAACAGAGGAAAATGAGCCAGTAGTTCTGCGTAAAGGCCAGCATCGTCAGGCAGAGGCCGCAGAGAATGGGGCCGAGTGGCGCGAACCAGGGCTTGGACACCTTGTCGGAATAATAACCGAAAATAGGCTGGGATACCGATGATAAGAGCATGTTGGCAAAGATGAGTGTCGCTGCGTCCTGATAGTTCAGGTTGCACGACGAGATGAAATAGGGCAGGAGGGCCGGAATGGCGCCTTGCGCCCAGTCTACGGAAAAATGGCCCGTAGCGAATAGGTATACATAAGGACTCAGTTTCTTCATGCAAATCCTCCTTCCAGGAAGTTGAAATCATGTCTATTATAGCATAGGCTGTTTTCCTTTTCATATTGGTGTTATAATAATAACAAACTAATCAATATATATTAAAAGGAGTTGTTATTATGGCATCAAAAGAAATGTACGCCTTGGGCTCCCAGGCTTCGGTCATCCGTGACCTCTTCGCTTATGGCCAGGAACAAGCGGCTATCGTCGGTAAGGAAAATGTCTTCGATTTCAGTATCGGCAATCCGACCGTTCCGGCCCCGGCCTGTGTCAAAGAAGCCATTGAAGACATCTTGGAAACGCGGGAATCCGTGGCCATCCACGGCTATACGGCAGCTTCCGGCGATGCGGCTGTCCGCCAGGGCCTGGCCGATTACATGAACCAGACTTACGACGCCCAGGTACGGGCCGATAATTTCTACATGACTTGTGGGGCTGCGGCTTCGCTGACCATCAGCCTCAAAGCCCTCGTCGAAGGCCCGGATGACGAAATCATTCTCATTGCGCCGTTCTTTCCGGAATATACGGTTTTCGTCCACAATGCCAATGCCAAGGCCGTCGTCCTGCCGCCGGATACGGAACACTTCCAGATTTCCCTGGACGCCCTGGAAAAGGCTATCACACCGCATACGCGGGCAATCATCATCAATTCGCCGAATAACCCGTCCGGTGTCGTTTACTCGGCTGATACCTATGAAAAACTGGCCGCCCTGCTGACGCGGAAGTCCCAGGAAATCGGTCATCCTATCTACATCATTTCAGATGAACCGTACCGGGAAATCATTTACGATGGCCTTCCCATCCTCTATGTACCGAAATTCTATAAAGACACGATCATCTGCTATTCGTACAGTAAATCCCTGAGCCTGCCGGGCGAACGTATCGGCTACGTCCTGGTCCCGGACTGCGCTGCCGATGCCCAAGACGTCTACACGGCAGTCTGCGGTGCCGGCCGTTCTATGGGATTTGTCTGCGCACCTCATCTTTTCCAGGACGTCGTCCTCCGATGCCTGGGCCAGACTGGCGACCTGAATATTTACGACGAAAACCGCAAGCTCTTATATAATGGTTTAAAAGAAATAGGCTACGACTGCGTCTATCCGAGTGGCGCCTTCTACCTTTTCGTCAAATCGCCCGAAGCCGATGCCAAGGCCTTCTCCGATAAGGCCAAGAAGCTGAACCTGCTCATCGTCCCGGCCGACAGCTTTGGCTGCCCCGGCTATGTCCGCGTATCGTACTGCGTCGATCCGGATATGATCAAGCGGTCCTTTGCTGCTTTTAAGAAACTGATGGAACAGTATAAGTAAAAAGATGTAAGAAATTGGAAAAATTTCCTTGACACGTCCTGTATCTGTGGTATACTAAACAAGTCGTTAGGAAATGGGCCTATAGCTCAGCTGGTTAGAGCGCACGCCTGATAAGCGTGAGGTCGGTGGTTCAAGTCCACCTAGGCCCACCA
>CABQJB010000207.1 GCA_902464195.1 uncultured Megasphaera sp. | reverse complement strand
CTCGAGATCGATAAAGACAACATGGTTTGAGTTTCCGAAGCCGGTGTTACGACGTCTGTCCTTCAGGATGCAGTCCAGAAGGAAGGCCTCTTCTACGGCGGCGACCCCTGCAGTGGGGACTCCTGCTTCATCGGCGGTAACGTTGCAACCAACGCTGGCGGCAACCGCGCTGTTAAATATGGCGTAACTCGTGACCAGGTCATGGGCATGGAAGTCGTAACCCCGACTGGCGAAGTCGTAACCCTCGGCGGTAAATTCCGTAAGAACGCTACAGGCTACATGCTGATGCACCTCTTCATCGGTTCTGAAGGTACCCTCGGTATCATCACCAAAGTTTACCTCAAACTGGTTGCTCTCCCGAAATACCAGCAGGACCTCCTGGTTGTATTCGACAACCTCGACGACGCTATCGCTTTGACACCGAAAGTCATGAACGCTGGTATCACTCCGGTCTGCGTAGAATTCATGGATAACGCTTCCATCAAACAGGTCGAAATCTTCCTCGATGAAAAACTGCCGAAATCCGATGTTGGTAACTACATTATCATCCAGATTGCTGGCGACAACGAAGACGTCCTCATGGATCAGTGTGAAAAGATCGTCGAATTGGCTGAAAACAACAATGCTATCGACTCCTTGGTTGCTGACCCGGCTGTTATTTGGAAATCCCGTAAAGCTTACCTCGAAGCTGACCGTGCTCGCAGCTTAGTCTTCTCCATGGAAGATATCGTCGTACCGATGACGGAAATCCCGGGCGCTGTACAGCAGATTTCCCGCCTCTCCGAAAAATATAAAGTTGCTATGCACTGCGCTGGCCACTGCGGCGACGGCAACGTCCATATCGATATCCTGAAAGATGACCGTACTCAGGAAGAATGGGAAGAAATGCTTCCGAAGATCCAGGGCGAAATCTACGCTCTCGTCTACAAACTCGGCGGCCGTCTCTCCGGTGAACACGGCATTGGCTACAAACGTGAAGCACTTCTTGAAAAATACACCGACCCGGTTGAACTCAAGATGATGAAAGCTGTCAAGAAAGCACTGGATCCGAAGAACATCATGAATCCGGGCAAAGTTGTCAGCATCAACGACGAAGTTCCTGTCGAAGAATAATTCACAGTTACATACTAAAGGAAAAGGGCAAGGCGCAAGACTTTGCCCTTTCTTCTTTTTTACATTCTAAAACATATTGTTTATACAACTACATACTGTTCACAAACATATATATAGCCATGAACTAAGAAAGGATGTGCATCTATGCATACATTTAGCTTGCCCTTTGGCAAAGGAAAAATCAAACTCGAACTGCCGGAAGAACAGGTCGCCGGCGTCCTCGTTTCTCACGCCCATGAATACAAGGCGCCGAAATCGGAAGCGGAACTCGTCGCCGATGCCCTGGCCAATCCTATTGGCAACCCGAAATTGAGTGAATTGGCAAAGGGGAAGAAGAACTGCGTCATCATTTCCAGTGACCATACCCGGCCGGTACCGAGCCACATCATCATGCCCCAGCTCCTGGCAGAACTGCGCAAGGGGAACCCCGATATCGACATTACCATCCTCATCGCAACGGGCATGCACCGGGCTACGACGAAGGAAGAACTGATCGACAAGTATGGCAAGGAAATTGCCGAACATGAAAAATTCGTCATCCATGTCAGCCGCAACGACGAAGATATGGTCAGCATCGGCACCTTGCCGTCCGGCGGCGATTGCCGTATCAATAAGCTCGCTGCCAATGCGGACCTGCTCATTTCCGAAGGCTTCATCGAACCGCATTTCTTCGCCGGCATGTCGGGCGGCCGTAAATCCGTCCTCCCTGGTATCGCCAGCAAGGTCACGGTCTTGGCCAACCACTGCTCGGAATTCATCAACAGCCCCAACGCCCGCACGGGTATCCTCCAGGGCAACCCCATCCACGAAGATATGCTCTATGCGGCCAAAGCGGCCAAATTGGCCTTCATCTGCAACGTCGTCATCGACGCGGACAAGAAAGTCATTGCTGCCTTTGCCGGCGACCGCGAAAAAGCTCACTATGCCGGCGCTGACTTTGAAATGAAACTGGCTGGCGTCAAACCCGTCCCGGCTGACATCGTCATTACCACCAACGGCGGCTATCCTTTGGACCAGAACATTTACCAGTCCGTCAAAGGCATGACTGCTGCCGAAGCGACCTGCAAAGAAGGCGGCGTCATCATCGACGTATCGTCCTGCTCCGACGGTCATGGCGGCGAAGACTTCTACAACAACCTGAAGAATGCCGAATCCATCCAGAAAGCCATGGATGAAATCCTGGCCCGCGGCCGCAACGAAACGGTCTTCGACCAGTGGGAAGCTCAGATTCTCATGCGGATGCTCTTGAAATTCACCATCATCATGGTTACTGAAGCACCGCAGCAGATGATCGAAGATATGCACATGAAATACGCTGCCTCCATCGACGATGCCCTGGCTATGGCCAAAGACGTCCTGGCGAAAAAAGGCATCAATGATCCGAAAATCACGGTCATCCCCGATGGCGTATCGGTCATCGTAAAATAAGAGCCGTTCCTCGTTCGTGATACGGAGTTTGTAGGGGCTCGTTAGTAGGAGCTCGTCAGTAGGGGCTCGCACGTGGCGAGCCCGCCGGGGATATGCGAGATACTTGTAAACT
>CABQJB010000206.1 GCA_902464195.1 uncultured Megasphaera sp. | reverse complement strand
AAGTAAATGGGGCCTAGCATGAAAGCAAAAGCCTTCGTGCGACAGCCCCTTTTTTCTGTAGGGGCGCCCACGTGGGGCGCCCGCTCCGGAATATGTATGATGTTCCAACCAGTTTGCTCGAAGAGCCATCCAAATCCCGAACGGGTCGCCCACGTGCGACCCCTACAAACTCCGTACTACAAACTATTTTCTAGCCACGTATCTTTTTAATTTGTTTTTCCAGTTCCGGCATGACTTCAAAGAGGTCGCCTACGATGCCGTAGTGGGCGAATTTGAAAATCGGTGCGTCCGGGTCTTTATTGACGGCGATGATGAGGCCCGCGTCCTGGATGCCGAGTTTGTGCTGGATGGCACCGGAAATGCCCAGGGCGATGTAGATTTTCGGGGCGATTTTCTTGCCTGTAATGCCGATCTGCCATTCATAGGGGGCCCATTCTTTGTCGACAAGGGGTTTAGAGACGCCGAAGGCTGCGCCGATGCGCTGAGCAAAGGCCTGAACGGCTTTCATGCCGTCTTCGGTCTGGACGCCGCGGCCGGCACCGACGACGATATCGGCCGTCGTGATGGTCAGTTCTTCTGCTTCTTTTTCGACCGGTTCAAAGCCCGTTACCTTGACGGACGGAGCAACACCGGCGAAGTCGACGCTTTCTTTGATGATTTCGCCTTTCCGGGCCGGGTCAGCCGGCGTGCCGTGGAAAATCTTGTCGCTGATGGTAGCCAGCTGGGGCCGCGTCGTCGTCTGGATCTTGACGAAGAGCTTGCCCGTATAAGCCGGACGGATCCAGGTTAGTGTGTCATCGTCGCCTTCAAAGCGGACGTCCGTGCAGTCTGCGACCAGGCCGACGCCGAGTTGAGCCGACAGGCGGCCGCCGAGGTCACGGCCATCGGGCGAACCGCCGATGAGGATGACGCTGGGTTCATATTTTTCAGCCAAAGCGGCGATAGCTTTGGTGTACAAGACGGAATCGTAGGCAGCCAGGGCACTGTCTTCGACAGCGACGACGGCATCAGCACCATAGGAAATGGCTTCCTGGCTGGCTTTGGCCGTATCGGCACCGGCGACGAAGGCGACGACCTGTTTGCCCTTGGCATCGGCCAGCTGACGGGCTTTGCCCAACAATTCGATGCTCAGCGGGCTCAGGGCACCGCCGGCGATTTCTATATATACGCAGATATTCTGTTTCAATTCCATAATTCAGCCCTCCTTACAGCAAGTTCTTGGCAGTCAGTTCTTTGACGAGATTAGCCGCAGCGTCTGCCGGCGTAGCACCTTCGATCATGACGCCGACCGGATTCGGTTCCGGTGCGAAGAGTTCCGTGACTTTCGTCGCCGAACCAGATTTCCCGACACTTGCTGCATCGAGGCCCAGGTCTTCCACTTTCCAGACATCGAAGACGGCTTTCTTGGCAGCCATCTTGCCGCGGATCTTCGGGGAACGCGGCGTGTTGCTCTTTTCCGTAACCGAGACGACAGCCGGGAGCTGAGCCTGTACCGTTTCAATGCCGTCGTGGTTCAGGCGTGTAGCCGTCACCGTCGTGCCGTCGACACTGACCGAGTTGGCATAGGAAATGAGAGCCATGCCCAAACGCTGGGCAATAGCCGGCGGGATCTGCCCCGTATCGCCATCGGTCGAGCGCTTGCCCGTGAAGACCAGGTCGGCACCGCCCAGTTTTTCAATGGCCTTGGCCAATACCCGGCCCGTTGCCAGCGTATCGGAACCAGCCATGCGTTCGTCCGAGACGAGGACGCCTTTATCGGCGCCGATAGCAATGCCGTCACGCATCATTTCACCGGCCAGGGCGTTGCCCATGGTCAGGAGTGTCACTGTACCACCGATGGCATCCTTGACGGCGACGGCCGCTTCGATGGCGTGTTTATCAACCGGGTTGAGCATCGACGGAGCGCCGACACGGACCAAGTTGTTGTCTTTGGCGATTTCAATATCCGAAATCGCAGGAACCTGCTTTACCAAAACTACAATATTCATAAGTAAGCCTCCTTTTTGCGTCTTCTTATGTCATCTATTATACTCCATATTCAATAATTTATCAACGGATAATTGTTTTTATTTACAAAATCTATATCCAACGTATCTTCCCATTGACAGCCCTAGGCGATTCTTTTAAAATTAAATAGTATTAAATAGGTTAATCGTTTGATTTTCCAGCTAATCTTTATAATTTTAGGAGGTCTTTATCATGTCCCAATCCCATCCGGAGCGGCGCCCTTATGATCCGCCCATGTCTCCGGACCAGAATTACGTTGAAATCAATGCCTACGTCGTCGGCTGGGGGCTCTTCTTCGCCGCCCTCTTTTCTCTGGCCGTCGGCTATCTCTGCCTGAAAATCGGCCAGACCGTCGATGCCTTTGCGCCCGTCTCCGTCCTGGCCATGGGCATGGCCGTCCTCTTCAAGCGCAAGAATGCCTTCCCGGAAACGGTCCACATCCAGGCCATCGCCAGCGCCGGGACCAACATCATCGGCGGCGTCATGTTCATCTTGCCGGCCCTGTTCATCTTGCAGCTCGACAGTCAGCTGACCTATGGCGAAATGGTCATCCCCATCGTCCTCGGCGGCGTCCTGGGCGTCCTCCTGGCGACGACGTTCCGCCGCTACTTCTGTGAAGAAATGGATGCGGCTTACCCCTTCCCATCCGGCCGGG
>CABQJB010000205.1 GCA_902464195.1 uncultured Megasphaera sp. | reverse complement strand
AAGCCGCGGATGACATTCGATTGCGTCAAGTACATCTGGGATTCACCTCCTCTGTCATCTACCATTATACCCTAGCCGAGGTGAAAAGGCTAAGACAGAAAAGACATAGGGTGGATTTCGCAGGCATCGAACCTGCGAAATCCATCGCCATTCATCCCCTACCTAAGAGGAAGGAGTCTTCTGGCGAAACTGGGATAAAAAGGAGTGTGTAATGATGAATCAAGACAATAACGACGTGAATATCGAGCCTTTTGCCTATGCCTGTTCCCTATTCAATGGAAAATGGAAGATGCATATCCTCTTCTGGCTGTGGAAGAAAAACGTCATGCGTTATGGCGAACTGAAACGGGCCTTGGGCAAAGTGACCCACAAGATGTTGTCCCAACAGCTGAAAGAAATGGAAGCCGACGGCATTCTCTATAGAAAAGAATATCCCCAGGTCCCGCCAAAAGTCGAATATGGCCTGACGGAACTGGGGAAATCTTTGATGCCTATTCTACATGAAGTTTGTACGTGGGGACAGGATCACTACGTTCAGCGCTGAATCCCGAAGGCCTGGAAGCCGGGATAGATGCCCTGGCCGCGCAGTTCATCTTCAATCTGCAAGAGGCGGTTGTATTTCGCTACGCGTTCGCTGCGGTTCGGCGCGCCACTCTTGATCTGAGCCGTATTCAAGGCGACGGCCAGGTCGGCGATGGATGTATCTTCCGTTTCACCGGAACGATGGGAGACGATGGCCCGATAGCCGGCGCGGTGCGCCATCTTGATAGCTTCCAGCGTTTCCGATACGGAACCGATTTGATTGAGCTTGATGAGGATGGCATTGCCGCAGCCCTGGGCAATCCCTTTGGCCAAACGCTTCGTGTTGGTTACGAATAAATCGTCGCCCACGAGCTGTACGCGCTGGCCCAAGGCTTTCGTCAAGGCCGTCCAGCCATCCCAATCTTCTTCGTCCAAGCCGTCTTCGATGGAATAAATGGGATAAGTCTGGGATAATTTCTGCCAGTGGGCGATGAGTTCGTCCGTCGTGAAGGACTGGCCACTCTTGGGCAGGACGTAAACGCCCGGTTTTGGCCCCTTCCATTCGCTGGCAGCGGCATCGAGGGCCAGGACGAAATCCTTGCCCGGTTCATAGCCGGCTTTTTCAATGGCCTGAAGGATATATTGAATAGCTTCTTCGTCGCTGGCCAAATCAGGAGCAAAGCCGCCTTCGTCACCGACGGAAGTGGCCAGACCCTTGGCTTTCAAGAGACCGGCCAGGGCATGATAGACTTCGGAGCACCAGCGCAGGCCTTCCCGGAAGGAAGGAGCGCCTGCCGGCATGATCATGAATTCCTGGACATCGACGGTATTGGCAGCATGAGCCCCGCCGTTGAGGATATTCATCATCGGGACGGGCAGATAATTACCATTGACGCCGCCGAGGAAACGATAGAGGGGAATCCCCAGGGACGCAGCTGCCGCACGGGCGCAGGCCAGCGATACGGCTAAGATGGCATTGGCACCGAGCCGCGATTTATCTTCCGTCCCATCGGCACGAATCATCAGGTTGTCGATACCGTAAGTATCAAAAGGATTCTGCCCTCTCAAGACGTCCTGTAAAACCGTATTGACGTGATTGACGGCCTGGGTAACGCCTTTGCCGCCAAAGCGCTGAGCATCGCCATCGCGCAATTCCAGGGCTTCAAACTGCCCCGTCGAAGCGCCGCTGGGAGCCGCGCTGCGGCCTAAAGTCCCATCGGATAACAACACATCGGCCTGTACCGTAGGATTGCCCCGCGAATCAAGAATTTCCCGACCAACGACTTGTTCAATACGGATATCTTTCATAGTAAAACCTCCTCTGTCGAAAGTAATATATAGCGAATACCATAATTTCAGTATCTTTACAGCTATATTATACAATATTAGTCTCCTTTCGCATAATGCTTTATGAGAATCGCTGTTATTATAATTGAGTATGTTCGCAGGCCGCCGGTCGCAGTTAGCCGTTAGCAACGGCCGTCCCACGAGCCACGAACCACGAATCACTAGCTACTATTTTCCCACCTATCCTGCCGAATCCGGGCGGTCCACCGGACCGCTTTCGTAGGGGACGTCCTGTAAGCCTTTTTGGCCCGTCAGGTGCCGACCAGCAGGAGGCGCAGGACAGCTGCCAAAACGGACAGCTGTGGCTAGGCGTCCCGTTATGGGAATCCCGCGAAATGCTGTTCGGAGAAAACGCCATTCGCAGGCCGCCGGTCGCAGTTCGTAAAACCATGCCTCATGGACCTGTTATGTATATCACCATGAAAAAAGCCGTAGCTCGTTGCTCGTGATTCGTGGCTCGTAAAAGCTCACCATCATTCTGAATAGGCTGCGGGCAACTATCACAGCGGGCCGCCCAAGGCTCCCTTTATAGGGGAGCTGACCGCCAAAGGCGGTCTGAGAGGTTAAAGATCGGCCCCTACAATCCCCAGGGGACCCTGGTCGGATAGGAAGCCGCCTCGTCCCACATCGCTTGTCATGTATGATGGGTACCCCCATTATTCCGAACGGGCGCCCCACGTGGGCGCCCTTGCTAGCTGCTAACTGCTAACGGCTAACAACAAAAAAAGCACTAGCAAATGCTAGTGCTTTTTTCTTAATCAGCGGCTTCCTATCCTCCCAGGGGGCCTCCCCCCAAG
>CABQJB010000204.1 GCA_902464195.1 uncultured Megasphaera sp. | reverse complement strand
ACCTCTCCGGCCTTTCAGGCCACCTCCCCTATGAGGGGAGGCTTTGCGACCTGCGAACATCAATTAATACCATAACACGATGGGAGAGGCGATGCAAGACGCGGCTGGCCCATCGGGACATTCTGTGATACAATATAGGATACCTAACGAAGGATGAATGAAAGGGGAGGTGTATACATGAGCTGGCAAGTAGAGAAAGCGCTGGATGACTTGATGGCCCAGGAGACGGGGGCTGTACAGTATCCCTTTGGGACGCGTCACGCCATGGCTATCTGTTATCCCAATACGTATGACGTGGCCATGAGCAATCTGGGGATGCAGATCATTTACCGCGAAGTGAACGGCCGTGAGGACTGGCTCTGTGAACGGGCTTTCCTGCCGGACAAGGACCTCATGAAGGTCTTCGACAAGACCGGGGAACCGCTCATTTCACTGGAGAACCGCCGGCCCCTGTCGGATTTTGAGATCCTTGGCCTGTCGGTCAGTTTTGAAATGGATTATTTCAATGTGCCGACAATCCTGGAAATGGGGCGCATCCCCGTCCTGGCAGCCAACCGCGGCGATGACGATACGCTCGTCGTCATGGGCGGGCCTGTCGCCTTTTTCAATGCCGAACCGCTGTCGCCTTTCGTCGACGTCGTTCTGGTCGGCGAAGGGGAACGCTTCATCCACACCTTCCTCGATGCCTATGGGGAAGCGCGGGCCCAGGGGCTGTCCCGTCACGACCTGCTGCGCTATCTGGCCATCCATGTCCCCGGTGTCTATGTGCCGTCTCTGTACCGTCATGAATACGATGACAACGGCCATGTCGTGCGCATCGTTCCGGAAGAGGGTATCCCGGCAAAGGTCGAACGCCAATGGCACGAGCTGACGCAGCCGGCGGAAACGGTCATCGCTACGCCGAATACGGAATTCGGCGCCATGTACCTTATCGAGATCGCCCGGGGCTGCGGCCGTCACTGCCGCTTCTGCATGGCCGGTTACTGTTACCGCCGGCCCCGCGTCCGCCCGCTGGAATATGTCAAGTCCGCCGTCCTGCGCGGCAAGGCCCTGGGCAAGAAAATCGGTCTCATGGGCGCGGCCATTTCCGATTATCCCTATATCGACGAACTGGTCACGTTCATCCGCGAGCAGGGGTTAGCCTTTTCCTGCGCCTCCCTGCGAGCCGATTCGATTACGCCGGCCATCGTCAAAGGCCTGGCCGAAAGCGGCCAGAAGACGATCACCCTGGCGCCGGAAGCGGGCAGCAAGCACATGCGGGACATCATCAACAAGGGCATCACCGAAGAGCACCTGCTCCATTCCATCGACTTGGCGACGGCCGCCGGCATCCGCCACGTGCGCATGTACATCATGGTTGGCCTGCCTATGGAAACCGATGACGACATCCAGGGTATCGTCGATATGACCCGCCGCGTCCAGCAGCACATGGCGTCCATCGGCAACCTGAGCCGCATAACCCTGAGCATCAACCCCTTCATCCCCAAGCCCTTCACGCCTTTCCAGTGGATGGCCATGACGGAAAAGAAGGTTGTCGAGAAACGGCTGAATTTCCTCAAGAAGGCCTTGAAGGACAAGCAGATCGAGCTGCTCATCGAACCTTTGCGCTCGGCCTACATCCAGGGCGTCCTGTCCCGGGGCGACCGCCGCGTCGGTGACCTCCTGGTCAAGGCCCACGAATACGGTGGCGTCAAGGGGTGGAAACGGGCTGCCAAGGAACTTCATTTCGATATTAAAGGATTTTTATATGACCAGCGGCCGACAGATGCCGTCATGCCCTGGGATACGCTCGACACGGGACTGGTGCCGACGTACCTGACGGACGAGCTGAAAAAAGCCGAAGCCGGGGAATTCACCATTCCTTGTTTCGACGGCTGCCGGCGCTGTCATATTTGTGGAGGACATCATGACTAAGTGGGTAGAACACGGTAATGGAATCTGTTGGGAAGAGAGCACCCTCCTGGCGGACGCCGGCCTACGCCACGGCGTGACCGGCAAGAGCGGCGGTGTCAGCGAGGCGCCGTTCACGTCGCTGAATCTGGCCCTCCACGTCGGCGACCAGCCCAAGGCCGTCCTGGAGAACCGGCGCCGCCTTTGTGCGCTCCTGGGCTATCCCCTGCAGAAGCTGACGACGGCCCAGCAGACCCACGAAGATCACGTCGTCGCCGTGGGACCGGCGGAAATCGGTTGCGGTGCCGGCAGTTATGCCGATGCCCTGGCCCATACGGATGCCATTATGACCAACCTTCCCGGCGTACCGCTCATGCTCTGCATCGCCGACTGCGTGCCGGTCATCGTCTACGATCCAGTGAAGCGGGCCGTCGCCGTCATTCACGACGGCTGGCGCGGTACGGTCCAGCGCCTGGCGGCCAAGACGGTCTTTGCCATGCGCCTGGCCTACGGGTCGGACCCGAAAGACCTCCTGGCCTATGTGGGGCCGTCCATTTCCCGGGCCCATTACGAGGTCAGCGAATCCACGGCCATGGCCTTCCGCCGCCTGGGGACGGCTTATGGGAACTGTGCCGGCGAAAAAGATGGCGTCTGGTCCGTCGATTTATGGCAGGCCAACCGGCTGCTCCTGGAGGAAGCGGGCCTTATGCCGGACCACATCGAAGTCACGACGAGCTGCGCCTTTGCCGAGGAAGGGAAGTTCTTTTCCTATCGCCGCGACGGTGGTCATACGGGCCGCATGGGGGCCTTTGCCGTCCTCTGAAAAGCAGATGGGACAAATTTTTAAATATGACTAGCTTTTATAGCCTTAACTATATATAAT
>CABQJB010000203.1 GCA_902464195.1 uncultured Megasphaera sp. | reverse complement strand
GAATTTTTGCGTAATATAGGCGGCCTCATTGCCGGGACCGCGGGCCTAACCGGCGCCCATGACGGCGTCCGGGCCGTATTCCTTGATGATGGCCTTGAGGCGGGTCGCTGCGTATTCGATGGCTTCCTGCCACGATACTTCGACGAGGGGCGTGCCCTTGCCGTTTTTGCGGATCATCGGCTGGCGGATGCGCTTGGTCAGAATCTGAGGGTCATTCAGATAGTCCCAGCCGTAGAGCCCTTTCAAACAGAGCCGGCCTTCATTGTTGACACCGCGCGGCGAGCCTTTGGCTTCGATGACCTGGTTTTTTTCCGTGTCGACCGTGCAGGTGATGACACAGCCTGTACCACAGTAAGGACAGACAGTGTCTATTTTCTTATAGGCACACATAGTAACACCTCACTTTTACATAAACTGGAGACTTTTAGTATACCACGGACGGGGTATGCTTTACTAGGTTCAGTGTAGGACTTATTTCGGTGAGGTGCAAGACAGAAAAGAACAAACTGCTTATATCAGCGACGAGCGGTAGCCTGTGAGGAATAAGATGTCATTGACCAGCCGGCTGTCGTCGGCCTGGGTCACGTCGATTTGCGGGTACGGGCCGTGGCTGCGGCTTTCGACGAGGACCAGGTCGGCCAGCTGCTGCTGGGACAAGGCCAGGATATACTCTTCTTTCCGCATCCCCATGGGATAGTCTGCCGGGCCGCAGAGACAGACGGAGACGGCGCCGGCTTTGCGGGCCCGGTCCGTATCGGAGCCGGTCTTGCGGCGGGCCACCGTGTGATGGCTGCTCTTGATGTAGGCGACCTGGTAGCCGCGGTGCGTCAATTCCGTAATGGCTGCCGTAGCGGCTGTCGTCTTGCCACTGCCCGATTCCGGGGCTGTCAGGGTGACGACGGGTACCTGGCGGCGGCTGTTGGTGTCGCGGCCTTTGGCGGCTTCGTAGGCTTCGGGCGTATTGATATTGAAATATAAGGCCGAACGGAATGTTTCATCGACATAGGCTGCCGGCACGTCTTGGTACAGGCTGCGCAGGCGGTAATTGCCCTTTTGCAGATGATCCGTAATGGCTGGCAGGAGCTGACGGCTGTACAAGGCTGCCAGGGGCTGGTCCTGGCCGTTTTCCGTCCTGGGGATGATAGCCTGCAGGCCGGGCTGGCGCCGGAGTAATTTAACCAAATCCGGGACGGGAGAGAAATCGTAAAAGGGAAGATCGACGGATAAGACCAGATAAAAGTCGCAGCTGCCGCTGTACAGGGCGGCTTCCATTCCGCTTAAAGGACCGCAGTCGGGATAGTTGTCTATGACCAGGCGGACCGTGCGGGCTAATTTGGCGGGTAAATGGGGCGATTCATAAGGACGGTTGATGGAAAGTAAGCGCTCTGTAAAGGGATAAGCCTGGCTGCGCAGGAGCAGATCTGTCAGCAGATCCGTGTCGTGCCAGGGAAGGGCTGTTTTATCGCGGCCCATGCGGGTACTGTGGCCGCCGGCCAGGATAATTAGTCCCAGTGATAAAGGGCGAAGTATTTTTGTCATTCTATCACATCCTTTTATATAATAAGTATATTATAGCATGACTATCAATAGCGGACAGGTAATTACAAAAAAAGTATGGCCAGCTAACAGATTTTCATGTATAATGAGCTTAGTAGGTTCGTTATTTGTAAGCGCGAATAACGCTTGAAGGAGGTGGCTCCATGGCAGAAGGGAAGTTACACTGCAAAGTGACACTGTGCCTCATGGGCGATAAACGGGCTTTTGGGCCCGGTGTGGCCGAACTGCTGGAAGGTGTCCGCCGCCACGGTTCCCTGCAGGGCGCAGCCCGGGATATGGCCATGTCGTACTCCAAAGCCTGGACGGTCATGCGCAACGCCGAAGAAATCTGGGGATTTCCCCTCATACGCCGCTATGTCGGCGGCAAAGAAGGCGGCCGGTCCGTCCTGACCAAGCAGGCTGAAATCATCCTGGAACGGTATGAACAGATGAATGAGGCCCTGCACGACGTGGCAGACCGCCAGTTCCGGCAATGGTTCAATGATGATGAACTTCATAAATTACAAAAAATGGAAGGATAGATAATTATGAAAATGATGAAAACTGAAGACGCTGTCGGCCATGTCCTCTGTCATGATATTACGCAGATCATCCGCGGCGTCACCAAAGGCCCGGTCTTCCGCAAGGGCCATGTCATTGCAGAAGAAGACATCCCGGTCCTCTTGTCTGTCGGCAAGGACCACGTCTATATTTGGGAGAAAGATGACACACTGTTCCATGAAGATGAAGCCGCTGCCATCCTGCGCGATATCTGTATGGGTGCCCATATGCACGGCAGTGCGCCAAAAGAAGGGAAAATCGAACTCATCGCCGACTGCAATGGCGTCCTGACCATCCGCCGGGATGGCTTGAAAGCTGTTAATTCCCTGGGAGAGATGATGATCGCCACCCGTCATGGCGGCTTCCCGGTCCACAAGGGCGATAAACTGGCCGGCACGCGCATCATCCCCCTGGTCATCAAGAAGGATAAGATGGCTGCTGCCCAGGAAGCAGCCGGTCCGGATCCGCTCCTCGATGTCCATCCCTTCGGCCAGAAGAAAGCCGGCGTCGTCACGACAGGGAATGAAGTCTTCCACGGCCGTATCGAAGATACGTTTACACCGGTCATTGAAAGCAAGCTGGCTGAATACGGCGCCGTCATGGCCATGCATACGACCCTGGCCGATGACCCGGCCGCCATTACGGCGGCTATCCAGGATATGCTGGATAAGGGCATGGAT
>CABQJB010000202.1 GCA_902464195.1 uncultured Megasphaera sp. | reverse complement strand
CGATAAACCCGAAGCCATGCGCGACATCGGCATCGCCTATGCCATCGACCAGATTGCCGACCTCCTCGCCAATGGCGTAGACGGCATCCACGTCTACACCATGAATAACCCGTACATCGCCAAAAAAATCGCCGAAGCCGTAAAGACATTATTGTAGTTTAGTTGACGTTTCAAGACAATACATATAATAAAAGTAAGAAAGGTGCTATCCGGTAAACGGTCAGCCCCTTGATAGTTGGATATCAGAAAACCCGCCTAAAGTTGGAACCTGGAGGCGGGTTTTCTTATGCCTTAATGGCTATATTTTAACTTTATGGTTTACAGTTCGGTGTTTATAGCTTGCAGAAAATACCTTTAAATTTAAATCCATCCGCTAGCCCCTAACAACTAGCCACTAGCCACTAAAAAGTTCACTCTTTCAGCACATATCCATAGGCATGGATGCGTCCATCGTCTTCTTTTTCCAGATAGACGCCCTGGATTTCCGAGGCGAAGCCCGGCAATTCATTGAGGCCTTCTTCCAGGGCCTTGAAATACTGGACCGCCGTATGGGACCAGCGTTCGCCCGGGACGACGCAGAGGACGCCCGGCGGGTACGGCAGGGCCCCTTCGAGGGCGATGCGGCCTTCGATTTCATCGAGGGGCACCAGTTCACCCTGGCCGCGGATGAAAGCGTATTGTGCATCCTGGGCATTCATAGCGTATTCCGGCAAGTATTCCCGACGGAAAAGTTTCTTCTGCAGGTCCTTGACGTTCCGCACCTTATAGAAATCGTGCATTTCCTGACAAAGCTGGCGAATCGTATAGCCGGCGTAGCGGTCCGGGTGCGAGTTGTAGACGCCGAGAAGGACTTCCTGCATGGGGACATCGTGGTCGACGAAGCGTTCAAAGCGGACCAGCTGGGACACGAGAAGGCGCATCTTATTCTTATTTTCAGCTGGTGTCAGCAGGAAAAGGATCGAATTCAAATCACATTTTTCCGGAATGACACCGTTACCACGAAGGTACGTCGCCAGGATATTGGCATGGATACCGAAATCCTCGTACTGCCCCGATTCAGCGTCGATGCCCGGTGTCGTCAATAACAATTTGCAGGGGTCGACGAGATATTGTCCCGGTCCATACCCTTCAAAAGCATGCCATTTAGCTCCCGGTTCAAAGGTGAAATAAGCCAGGTCATTGGCCATGTCATCTGTATTGCCATCCTGCCAGGGTTTGCCGTAGACCGTCGGCGCCACGAACGGCCGGATATAGTGGCAGCGGCGCAGGATATCCTTGCGGGCTTCGATGCCCATTTTCACGCAGTCCATCCACATCTTGCGGCCAGCTGCACCGGCATGGATTTTGGCATTGACGGCAATCGTAGCGAACATGGGATAAAAAGGACTCGTCGACGCATTGGCCATAAAGGCATTGTTGAAAGTCTTGTGGTTGCAGTAGCGGGGCTGGTTATGGATATGGTTATCCTTCTTGTGAATCTGCGAAGCCTGGGAAAAACCAGCCTGCTGTTTATGGACCGACTGGACGACCATGATGCCCGGATCGTCTTCATGCAAATCGAGGAGCAGCGGCGAGCAGTCCTTGAGCATGGGAATGAACTGTTCATAGCCGACCCAGGCCGAATCAAAGAGGATATAGTCGCAGAGATGACCGATACGGTCGACGACGTAGCGGGCATTGTACAGCGTCCCGTCATAAGTGCCGAGCTGGATGACAGCCAGGCGGAAAGGCCGTTTGGCCTTGGCTTTTTCCGGATCCCGTTCGGCTGCCAGCTGGCGCAGATACGTTTCATCGAAGCAGTGGGCGTCGATGCCGCCGATGAAGCCATAGGGATTGCGGGCCGTTTCCAAATAGACCGGCGTCGCCCCGGCCTGGATAAGGGCCCCGAGGGCGACGGACTTGTGATTGTTGCGGTCATAGAGGACCAGATCACCCGGCGTCAGCAGGGCATTGGTGACGACCTTATTGGACGACGAAGAACCATTGAGGACGAAATAGGTCTTATCGGCATGGAAGACTTCGGCCGCAAAATCCTGCGCTTCCAGAGCCGGCCCTTCGTGGATGAGCAGATCGCCGAGGGTCACATCAGCATTACAGATATCGGATTGAAAAATATGAGGACCATAGAAATCATAAAGATAGCGTCCTGCCGGATGCTTCTTGAAAAACAGGCCGTCCTGATGGCCCGGGCAGTCAAAAGGCGTATTCTTTTCACTGACGTAATCGACGAGGTCGGCAAAAAACGGCGGCAGCACAGCATGTTCATAGCGGCTGGCCAGGCGTTCGGCCGTCGAAATACAGCGGCTCTTATTGACCATTTCTTCCGTAAAGACGACATCGACCTTGTCGATATACTGGTCCGGCATCTTCTCGCCGCCCGGCATGATGACCATGATGGGGATACCGAATCCCGTTTCATCGATCTTGTCGATGTAGGCAAAATCCTGGTCCGAAATAACCGCGACGGCCACATCGGTGAAATCCGTCTGCTCAATGGGCACGATTTCCCGGTCACTGTCAACGAAATAATACTGTACGTCAAAGCTGTAAGCTATCTTCAAATGTTTCATATGTCTTCTCTCCCTATCCTCTTCCTTTGCATTGATATTTTAATAAATACAGCCCTATTGTACGCAATTCCCCCATGAATAGCAAGAAAAATATTTCGCAAATAGTATATGGGGCCTGACGGCCCCGCCGGTCGCGGGCCGCAGTTCGCAGGCCGCCTTGGACTCAGATGCTTTTTTCGTTCATCGTAGGTCGTTCGTCGTTCATCGAATATGGGGCCTGAC
>CABQJB010000201.1 GCA_902464195.1 uncultured Megasphaera sp. | reverse complement strand
GGGCTATATAATGATATATAATTCTATTTGTCTTTTGAAGGAGGAATTTTGATGGCTGATTTTGTCCGTTATTATGTAGGTGACGTCGTTCAGATGAAGAAGGCCCATCCCTGTGGCTGCAATGAATGGGAAGTACTGCGCATCGGCGTCGATTTCGTCATCCGCTGCACCGGATGCGGTCACCGGGTCATGATTCCCAGACCTAAATTTGAAAAGTCTGTAAAGAAACGATTAAAATGCGCTGGTGATGAAAGTGAAAAAGCGTAAAAAGTTAGAAAAAGGTATTTTTATTTTTAGGACTTTGTGGTACAATATTCAACAGCCGATATTTTAATGCTTTACTAGAATAAAGAACTAAAGAAAGGGAGGTCATAGGATGAACAACAATACCTTGGATGGAGTGAAGATGCTCCACCATGATGAAATGCGCAATTATGACCGGATCCAGGGGAAAATCATTTCTGTCATTATGAACCACGGCTGTAAGATTATTGAAACGCCGAGTTTTGAAGATTACGATGTATACCAGCACTTCTTTCCACAGCTCCGCCAGCAGATGGTCAAGACCATCGACACTGATGGCCGTGTCCTGGTCCTGCGGCCCGATGTGACGCTGCCTCTCGTCGAAACGGCAGCCCGCGAATTCCCGCGCTCGAACCAGCTGCTCAAGTTCGGGTATGTCAGCACGGTCTTCCGCGAATATTACGGCCGGTCGACGTATGGCAAGGATTTCTTGCAGGGGGGCATTGAAATCCTTGGCGATTCCAGTCCCGAATGTGACGGCGAAGTCATCGTCACGGCGGCTGAGATCCTCAAAGCCGTCGGCGTCGAAAACATCCGCATCGACATCGGTACGGCAGCCTATACGCAGGCTTTATTCGATGGCCTTCCCATTTCGGAAGAAGAGAAAGAGACACTCAAAGGTTATATGGCCGACCGCAACCTCGTGGCCTGTAAGTCCTATATAGCCGCCCTGCCGGTATCGACCGATGCCCGCAAGGCCCTGGAAGCCCTGCCGGTCCTCTTCGGGCCCTATGCCCAGACCCTGAGCAAGGCCCGGGATTACTCCATCAACAGCGGCATGCTCAACGCCCTGTCGCGGCTGGAACGGGTCTACGATTACATCCTCTATGCCGGCTATGCCGACAAGGTCCAGCTCGACTTCGGCTTTGCCAGCCGCCTGGGCTACTATACGGATACGGTCTTCAAGGTCTACGTCGACGGCGCCTTATATGACATCATCGACGGCGGCCGCTATGACCAGTTGTCGTCGCGGTTCGGCGTCGACCGCCCGGCCTGCGGCTTCGGCATGAACATCAACTTATTATATGAATATATGAACGATGCCGGCCTGTTAGAGGATACGGAACCGTCGTTCCAGATGGCCGTATCCTACACAGCCGGCGACCAGACCCTGGTCCGGGACCTCATGAACTGGCGCAGCCGCGGCTTCCGCGTCGCCGCCTATCCCGATTCGTCCTTCATCGACAGTGCCGATTACAGTATCCACGCCATTTACCGCAACGGCTCATATTATAAGGACGGCAAGGCCATGACGGCCGAAGAATTGGAAGCACTCATGGGGAGGTTGTAACATGGCGATTCATATTGCACTGGCCAAGGGCCGTATTCATAAAGTGGTCATGAAATATTTAGCCGAAAGCGGCTATGATTTTCCGACTTATTCCGAAGAGAGCCGCAAGCTCATCTTTGAAGATGCCAAGGGCCAGCTCAAAGTGACCCTGGTCAAGTCGCCCGACGTTGCTGTCTACGTCGAACGCGGCGCCGCTGACGTCGGTATCGTCGGCAAGGACGTCCTCATCGAAGAAGCACCGGGCGCCGACGTCTACGAAGTCATGGACCTGGGCATCGGCCGCTGCCGCATGGCCGTCGCCGGTATCGCCGGCAAAAAGGTCGACATGACCAGGCGCATCACTATCGGCACGAAATATCCGCGCATTGCCCGCAGCTATTTCGAGGCCAATCATCACAGCGTCGACATCATCAAGCTCAACGGGTCCGTCGAACTGGCACCTATCGTCGGCTTGTCCGATGTCATCGTCGATATTGTCGAAACGGGCAATACCTTGAAGGCCAACGGCCTGGAAGTCCTGAAATACTTCATGGATTTCAGCGCCCGCATGATTTGCAATCCCGTTTCCTTTAAGATGAAATATAACGAAATCCAACAGCTCATGGATGTCATCCGTGAACACAGCATGAAGGCATAACTAAGGGGGAGTTAGAGTGGAATGGATAGATGTACCCAGTGAAGGGTTGACTTTACGCGACATTCGCCGCATTACGAAACGGGACCAGGCAGAAAGTGAAGATATCCGCAAGGCTGTCGAAGCTATCCTGGCCGACATCGAACAGCGCGGCGACGCCGCTGTCCGGGAATATACGAAGCGCTTCGACGGTGTCGACCTCGACAGTTTCCTCGTTTCGCCGGAAGAAATCGATGACGCCGTCGACATCGTCGGTCCCGATTTCATGGCCATTCTGGAAGAAGCGGCTGCCAATATCCGGGCCTATCATGAACGTCAGGTCGAACAGACATGGATCGACACCTTCCGTCCCGGCGTCCGCCTGGGGGCCAAGTTCACGCCGATACAGCGCGTCGGCGTCTACGTCCCGGGCGGTACGGCGGCCTATCCGTCGACGGTCCTCATGGACACTATCCCGGCCCACGTCGCCGGCGTCCCGTCCATCGCCGTCTTTACGCCGCCGGCCAAAGACGGGTCGGTCAATCCCTACATCCTAGCTGCGGCCCACGTCGCCGGTGCCACGGAAATCTATAAAGTCGGTGGGGCTCAGGGG
>CABQJB010000200.1 GCA_902464195.1 uncultured Megasphaera sp. | reverse complement strand
TGGCTCGTGGCCCGGCTCCCCTGCTAGGGGAGCTGTCAGCGCAGCTGACTGAGAGGTTGCTTTTTAACGAGAGACCTGCGGGCCGCCCGCTGTTGCTATTCGTCCGGGGAACTGTTCTTCACCTTACGTGTCAGAAAGGCTCTGGGCGGCCCCTACGGTATCGCATACAGGCGATGGAAAAGAACGCAGTCTGCTGTTCGCAGGTGGTAGGCGACTGACGGCAAGAAAAAGACCCGGCCAGGGGAGAGGGCGGGTCTTTTTCTGTCGATATATAGAATGCGTCAGTGTTCAATAGTGGAATGGGCTCCATCGCTTACCGGTTGTGCGCTGGGCGAATCGTCGGCAACAGCAGTCTGGGCTGCGGTCAGCGTGCCCTTCTGGGCTTTGGTGATGATGCTGTGTTTATAGCCATAGCCGAAGTAGATGACCAGGCCGATGGCCAGCCATACGACGAAGCGGAGCTGCGTAACTGTCGGCAGCATGATGACCAGGATACCGCAGAAGAGGATCGACAGGATCGGTACCAGCGGTACGCAGGGGCAGCGGAACGGGCGGACGCGGTCCGGCGCTTTTTTGCGGAGGATGATGACCGATGCCGATACGATGATGAAGGCTGCCAGGGTGCCGATGTTGACCATTTCGGCGACGATACCGATAGGAACAAGGCCGGCCAGGATGGACGATACGACGGCGACTAACAAGGAACTGCGGACCGGCGTCTTGGTCGTCTTATTGATGTGACCGAAGAAGCGCGGCAGCAGGCCGTCACGGGACATAACGAAGAGAATGCGGCTCTGGCCGAGGCACATGACCAGGAGGACCGATGTGAGGCCGCAGATAGCGCCGACCGATACGGCAGCGGCACCCCAATGATAACCGACGAGCTGCAGGGCATAGGCAACCGGAGCGGCTGTCGTCTTGAACTGTAAGTACGGGACCATGCCGGTCAGGATAGCCGATACGACGATGTAGAGGATCGTGCAGATGACCAGCGATAAGATAATGCCGCGAGGCAAATCTTTCTGCGGGTTCTTGACTTCTTCAGCAGCCGTCGATACAGCGTCGAAACCGATGTAAGCAAAGAAGATGACCGAAGCGCCTGTGAAGACACCGGACCAGCCATAAGGCATGAACGGCGTCCAGTTGGCCGGATCGACGTGGCTGATGCCGAGGGCGATGAAGAGGCCGACGACAGCCAGCTTGATGACGACGATGATGTCATTGACCAGGGAGCTCTGGGTGATGCCTTTCATGTTAATCAAGGTGATGATCCAGATGATGGCCATAGCCGGCAGATTGATGAGGCCCCCTTCTTCCGGTGCCGTAATGAATTCTTTCGGCAGAGCCATCCCCAGATTGGTCAGGATATTGCCGAAATACCCGGACCAACCGATGGAAACGGCACTCAAGGCCAGGGTGTATTCCAAAATCAAATCCCAGCCGATGACCCAGGCCCAAAATTCACCTAAGGCTACGTAACCGTACGTGTAAGCACTGCCGGCTACAGGAATCATGGCGGCGAATTCAGAATAACAAAGTGCAGCACAGCCACAGGCCAGTGCGGCGATGATGAAGGAAATGACCAGGGCCGGGCCGGAGTAATTGGCGGCGGCAATGCCGGTCAGGACGAAGATCCCTGTGCCGACGATACAGCCGATGCCCAACATGGTCAGGCCGAAAGTCCCCAGAACGCGGTTCATGCCGCCGTCCTGTTTCGTTTCCGATAGAAACTGGTTGATACTTTTCGTTCGGAAAATATTCTTTGACATACTTATCCCCCCTGTTATACATCCCCTGATTATGAATGATAACAATAAAAATATAAAAACCGCAAAGGTGGAAACGAATCATTTCTATCATAAAGATGACTGATTCTTAACTTTTCGCACCCTTGCGGTTTCTGTTTATACGTACATTATACTCGTATTTTTAAATTTGTAAAGTATATGTCGATAATTATTTTAATATTTTCCACAGAGAAAGGTTTTACCTCTTATTATTTTTAAGCAAACCTCAGTTTTTCTTTAATGGAGTTCTGTCTGGAGCCAGTTGACGGCATCGCCCATCATGTTGGTCGTGACGAAATGGCCGAGATCATCGTAGACGATGGACTGGGTCTTGACGTCATCGCGCTGGGCCAGTTTTTCCAGATAGAGTTCCTGGGCCGCGCCGTCGACGACGTCATCGGCACCGCCGCGGAGGGACAAGAGGGACCGGCCGCTGAGGCGGTCCATATGGGTATAGGGATCCATCGTGGCGAACTGCATCTGTATGAAGCGGTAGGCCCGGGGCTTTTCGATGTGCAGGGCTGCCCGGAAGCGGCGGTCCGATTCATCCCACCAGCCGGAGCCGTTCATGATGACAGCCGTCTTGAATTCCTTGAAAAGGCTCATGGCCCCGAGGGCCGTGAAACCGCCCATGGAATGGCCCATGACGGCGATGGGCGTATCGGGCCAGTTTTCCTGGATATATTCCAGCATGACCGGCACTTCGGTCAGGTTCTGGAAGATAGTCTGCCAAAAGTCAGGGTAAACGGTTTTATCTTCATAATCTAACGTACCGCGCCGGCCATGGTTGACGGCGTCGGGAATGACGACATCGTAGCCATAGGAGGCCAGGATGCGGCCGCGGACGGCCTGGAATTCTTTCTGCGACGACCAGCCATGATAGAACAGGACGACGCCCTTCGCTTTTTCACCGGACGTAATGACCAGTCCCGGAATCCCCTTGATACCTACTTCTTTTTCTTGAATCATTTGTATAATCCTCTCTATTTTTTAATTAATCGCCGGCGGTAAGCCAGCGGTTCCTGCCAAATTTCCGACCAGACGAAGCCGGCGTAGAGCTCCCGCGCCTGTGGCGTCAGCTGGCTCCAGGCTGCAGGCCGGACGCGGCGCGGCACCGATACGGACGCTGCCGCCGCCGGAC
>CABQJB010000199.1 GCA_902464195.1 uncultured Megasphaera sp. | reverse complement strand
CTCGTGGCTCGTGGCTCGTGGCTCGTAAAAAAAGGGGCTGTCGCATGTGCGACAGCCCCTTTTTGAGTTTTAAGTTTGTAGTTTTTAGTTTGCAGAAAATGGTAAAAAATTTAAAACCTGCTTCTACAAACTACAAACTCCAGGCTACAAACTATAAAGTAAAAGGTACCTTGCATGATGGCAAAAACCTTCGTGCGACAATCCCTCACGAACTTTTATCTATAAGGTTTCCTATTTCGTGCAGGCTGGTTTCTGCTTTTTGGTCATCGAAGGGTTCGCAGTGGACGCGGTTGCGTCCGGCTTCTTTGGCTTGATAGAGGAAACGGTCGGCTAAAGCAAACATCTTCCGCAGGTCGACGGCACCCTGACAGAGGCCCCACGTATAGCCGCCGCTCATCGTCGGCTGGCGGGTCAAATCGTCAAAGGGCAAGTCCTTCAAGTGCCGCTGGAACCGCTCTACATCGTCCTGAAACGAAGGTTGATTCCGAAATGACAAAATCAGGAATTCATCGCCTCCATAGCGGTAGACACAATCATCCGGGAAGATATGGCGCAAAAGCCGACTGATGCCGGACAGGATATCATCGCCGAGTACATGGCCATAGGTATCATTGAAAAATTTAAACCGGTCGATGTCGCAAATCATGACACAAATCGTCTGTCCTAAATACTGTTCAAAATCTTCCCGCAGGGCTTCGCGGTTCAGCAGCCCTGTCAGCTCATCGGTCCGGCTCCGCTGGTAAAACTCTTCATTACTGGACCGGAGGTGCATGCGTATCTGGGCAAAAGCCAGGGCCAGATGGCGCCGCGAAAAGATGATGACCAGACAAACCAGATAAAAGAGGACGATATCGTATTGGTCCTGCCAGGCAATCTGATGACCTGTCATGGCGATGACGGCAAAGGTCGTGACCAGATTGACGGCGACGATGGGAAACAAAACCTTGAGGTTATCGTAAATGGGCAGCAAATAGACCAGGATGAGCATGAGCAGGTATTCAAAGAAGAAACTGCTCCCGTCCTGGGTGCTGAAAAAAGTCAGACACGCCAGGGATGAATTGATGAACAAAAAGATATAGACCAGATTTTCTAATATCTTTTCATTGCGGACAGCCCCGTGCAGACATCGGTAGAAACCGGCAAAAAAGAGGATATTGACGCTAAAAATGATTCCATAGACTGCCGTTGCATTGATAGCCGGCAAGACGGCTCCGGCTGCATTGGGCGCATACGTACCGATGACCCCGGTCAGGGCGATGATGCACAGGAGGCAGGAAATGAAACTGCAGGCATAGAGATTATCCCGTATTTTCCGTTTCCTGAATTCCGGATCCGCCAAAATAGCCTGGATATCACCAAATGGCCCATAAAATATTTTATGTACATGTTTTCGTAAATATATAACAAATCTCATGAAAAAGCCCCCATTTGTCTATACTTATAGTATCAAAACAAATGGGGGCTTGCAAGTTTTACTCGATGACCTCAATGACTGCCCGGTACGGCTTCCATGAGCGTTTCGGCCTGAGCCTTCGCTTTTTCTTTGGCTTCATGAGCATCCATGTGACGGGCAAAGATGCCGGCCAGGATAGAACCCGTTACCTGATGGATAGCCGCTCCGACAGCTGCCGGAATAGCGACGGCCGGGGCAAAGAAGACCGATACCAGCGAAATGGCCAGGGCGTCGTTCTGCATGCCGACTTCCAACGTAACCGAATGCTGCTGTTTCTTGCCCAAACCCAGCTTTCCTGTAACGAAATAGCCGATGAGGAATCCGCCGAGATTGTGCAGGAGAACCATGAGGATGATGAAGATACCCATGTCCAGGATCTTAGCGCCATTGATGGCAATAACGCCGCCGACGATAACCAGGACGCCGAAAGCCGAAACGAGGACCAGGACCTTCGACAGGGAGGCAATATGTTTTTCTCCCATCAGGCGATGCGTCAACAAGCCGAGGACCAAGGGAACCAGGATGACTTTCATGACCGTCATGGCCATAGCCATAAAGGAAACTTCGACCCATTGGCCGGCCAGGCCCCAGACGATGAAAGGCATCATAATCGGCGCCAGCAAAGTCGAACACGTCGTAATGGAAACGGACAGGGGTACATCAGCCTTGGCCAGGAAGCCCATGACATTCGACGCCGTCCCGCTGGGACAGGAGCCGAGGAGGATCATGCCGACGGCGATTTCCGGCGGCATTTCAAAGGCCAGGACCAGGGCATAGGCCAAGAGAGGCATAATCGTATAGTGAGCCGTACAGCCGATGAGGACTTCCTTCGGCCGCTGGACGATCAATTTGAAATCCCGGGCATGGAGCGTCATACCCATGCCAAACATGATGACGCCTAACAAGAGGACCGTATGAGGAACGGCCCAGAGAAAGGCATTGGGCATGAAATAAGCCCAGATGACGACGAGAAAGACGATATACGTCAAATTCTTCCCAACAAAACCGCTCAACTTTCCAATGAAATCCATCATAGTCACGCACATCCTTTCTAAAATAAGACCTGACAAATACAAATACGTAAACGGTTTTGATGGAGCAAAAAAAAACTTTGCCTCTAAAAAGAGACAAAGTATTCACTCTGCGGTACCACTCTCATTGTCGTAATGACCACTTTTCCAGCATCTCCGGGACAGCCCATGTAATGCCTGGCAAGGTAACGGTTGCCTGCCGGCTGCGTCTACTAACAATATGCGTTCGGGCAGCAGCTCCTGGACGACTTCACGCCGGGATTCCATCCTGCCTCTCAGCCACCAGCAGGTCTCTGTCATGGTTTCCCAAACATTACTATTTCCATTCAACACTGTTTTGTATTTGTTGAAGTCTATTATACCGTGTCGCCCCGGCAAAGTCAATAATATTTTAAGTTAGTTGTACGTTTTACCGTCAAAAATTTGCATACTCCAAGGCTGTTTTTTCTATAT
>CABQJB010000198.1 GCA_902464195.1 uncultured Megasphaera sp. | reverse complement strand
TCACCAACGATGGTGTCACCATTGCCCGCGATATCGAATTGGAAGACCCCTTTGAAAACATGGGCGCTCAGCTCGTCAAAGAAGTTGCAACCAAGACCAACGACGTAGCTGGTGACGGCACGACGACAGCTACTATCCTGGCTCAGGCTATGATTCAGGAAGGCATGCGCAACGTAGCTGCCGGCGCTAACCCGATGATCCTCAAACGCGGCATCGAAAAAGCCGTTGCTAAACTCGTCGAAGAAATCAAGAAACGTTCCATCGCTGTATCCGACAAGGCTTCCATCGCTCAGGTCGCTTCTATTTCGGCTGGTGACGAAGAAGTCGGCGGCCTCATCGCTGACGCTATGGAAAAAGTCGGTAAAGACGGTGTCATCACTGTTGAAGAATCCAAGACCATGGGTACGCAGCTCTCCGTCGTCGAAGGCATGCAGTTCGACCGCGGCTATATTTCCCCGTACATGGTAACGGATCCGGATAAAATGGAAGCTGTCATGAGCGAACCGTACATCCTCATTACGGACCGCAAGATCGCTTCTATCCAGGAAATGCTCCCGGTCCTGGAAAAAGTTGTCCAGGCTGGTAAAGAACTCCTCATCATTGCTGAAGATGTCGAAGGCGAAGCACTGGCTACCTTGGTCGTCAACAAACTCCGTGGCACCTTCAAAGCCGTCGCTGTCAAAGCTCCGGGCTTCGGTGACCGCCGCAAAGCTATGCTCCAGGATATCGCAACCCTCACGGGCGCTACGGTCATCACGGAAGATGTCGGCCGTAAACTCGACAGCGTTACCATGGAAGACCTCGGCACTGCCCGTCAGGTCCGCGTAACCAAAGATGAAACGACTATCGTTGAAGGCCACGGCGATCCCCAGGCCATCAAAGACCGTGTCGCTCAGATTAAAGCTCAGATTGCTGAAACGACGTCTGATTTCGATAAAGAAAAATTGCAGGAACGTTTGGCTAAGATGTCCGGCGGCGTAGCTGTCATCGAAGTCGGCGCTGCTACAGAAGTCGAATTGAAAGATAAGAAATATCGCCTCGAAGATGCCCTCAATGCTACCCGCGCAGCTGTTGAAGAAGGTATCGTAGCCGGCGGCGGCACGACTCTCATCGACATTCTCCCGGCTCTCGACGAATTCAACGAAGAAGGCGACGTACAGACCGGTATCAACCTGGTTAAACGCGCCATCGAAGCTCCGCTTCGCCAGATCGCTGAAAACGCTGGCCTCGAAGGCTCGGTCATCGTCGCTAAAGTCAAAGCTTCCGAAGACGGCGTAGGCTTCAACGCCCTCAAAGAAGAATACGTCGACATGGTCAAAGCAGGTATCGTCGACCCGGCTAAAGTAACCCGTACAGCTCTCCAGAACGCAGCTTCCATCGCAGCCCTCGTCCTCACGACGGAAACCCTGGTCGCAGACAAACCGGAACCAGCTCCGGCAGCCCCGGCTGGCATGGGCGGCGGTATGCCCGGCATGATGTAAATTAGTGTATAGTTTGTAGTTTTCAGTTTGTAGAAGATGGTTTTAAATTTTTAGTCATCCACTATAAACTACAAACTGCAAACTCCAAAAGGCTTGTCGTATAACGACAAGCCTTTTTTGTGCCTTCTTGACTTTTCGTCAGTGACAGCGTACCATGAAATCATTCTAAATTTATGCAAAGGAAGAATGAATCATGTTCCACTCTATTCCCTTGAAATATGTATTGCCCCTCCTGGGTTTGACCGTGTCGGCATTCATCTTCAACACGTCGGAATTCATGCCCATTGGCCTGCTCATGGATATTTCCCAGTCCTTTGGCATGACGGAAGCGCAGACGGGCATTATGATTACTGTCTACGCCTGGGTCGTGGCCTTGCTGTCCCTGCCGCTCATGCTCCTCGTCTGCCAGATGGAGATGCGGCGCCTCTTGCTGGGGACGATGGGGCTCTTTGTCCTGGGACAGCTGGCATCGGGGCTGGCCCTGAACTTTCCCATGCTGATGGCAGCCCGTATAGGCGTGGCCTGTGCCCATTCTATTTTCTGGTCTATTGCGGCGCCGATGGCGACGCGCCTGGTCACGCGGACTCATCGGCCCCTGGCCTTGAGCATGATTGTCACGGGGTCGGCTGTCGCCATGATATTCGGCCTGCCCCTGGGGCGGGTCATCGGCCTCTATGCCGGCTGGCGCATGACTTTTCTGGTCATTACGGTAACGGCCCTGGCCGTGCTCATCTATTTGGCCTTCGTCTTTCCCAAGCTGGCCAGCGATGCGTCTTTTTCCCGCGACGACTTGCCCAAGCTGCTCAAGAATCCCGTCGTCATCAGCGTCTATATCCTGTCAATCCTGTTTGCGACGGCCTATTTCACAGCATACAGCTATATCGAGCCCTTTCTCAAGACCGTTGCTGCCTTTAGCGACCAGGGTATCACGTCGACGCTCATGCTCCTCGGCGTCAGCGGCCTCCTGGGGAGTTTCGTCTTTTCCCGGTTTTACAATCATTTCCGCTATGGCGTCATCAGGGCCGGTCTGCTGGGCCTGGTCATCCCGTTCCTCCTGTGGCAGGCCGCTGCAGGCAGTGCAGGGACGATGGTCGCCGCCTGCCTGGTCGTCGGCTGTGCGTCGACGCTGTTCAACGTCACCTTCCAGGCCGAACTCATCCGCCACGTCCCGATGGGGGCAGCCCCGGTGGCCATGTCCATCTTTTCAGGCATCTTTAACGTCGGTATTGGCGGCGGGACCTGGATCGGCGGGCAGGTCACGGCCCATGGCCTGCTGCCGTATATCGGCTATGCCGGCGCAGCCATCGGCTTAGTCGCTGTCGTGTATTGCTTTACGGCCTATTTCCATTTCCTGGGCAGGGCCGGAGAAAGTCATCAAAAAAATTCGTAAAAAAGACTTGCATTTTTCTATCCCTTCAAGTATAATATTAATTGTTCCGATTCGGAATGAGCTTGAAG
>CABQJB010000197.1 GCA_902464195.1 uncultured Megasphaera sp. | reverse complement strand
CTGGTCGGCAGCGCCCATCAGTTCCCGGCATGAGTGCATAGCCGTAATGGGGATGCCGATATCCATGGCCCGCAGGGGAAGGTTGGCTGAGAGCAGGGAGCCCAGCGTCGATCCGCCGGGGATGTCTGACCGGTTCATGAATATTTGATAGGGTATATCATTTTCCCGGCAGAGGGACTTGACGACAGCTACGGCCGTTGCGTCACCGGCATAGCGCTGGCTGCTGGCGATTTTCAGGGCGACGCCGTGTCCCATGACGGGCTGGTTGGTGACGTCGCATTTTTCCGGTACGTTGGGATGGATGGCGTGGGCTACGTCGACAGAGAGCATGAAGGCCCGGGCCAGGTCGGCTGAAAAATCGTCGTCTGTCAGGCTGAAAGCATGGTAGATGCGGTGCAGGATGTCCGGCAGGATGTGGGAGTCCGCCCCTTGTTTCGTCTGGCTGCCGACTTCTTCGTTATCGAAGAGGGCGATGACGTTGAGACCGTCGGCTTGATCCGCCTGGACCAGCCCGGTCAGGCAGGCCAGGACCGACGTCAGGTTGTCCAGGCGCGGCGACGATACGAATTCATCGTGCCAGCCCAGGCGGCAGCCTGCTTCATAGGGATAGACCGTCAGGTCCCAGGACAGGATGGCTTCGGGCAGGCAGTGGCATTTTTCCGACAGGACATCGAGGAAGAAATGGTCCGTCAGCCCGCGCTGGTCCAGGCCCATGAGGGGCAGCAGGTCTTTTTGCGGGTTGAGCTCGACGCCTTCATTGGCCCGGCGGTTCATGTGGATGGCCAGGCGGGGAATGGTCAGGATGGGTTTCCCTGCGTCGACGAGGCGGATTTCCGGCTGGAAGGCATCGGCGCCCTGGAGGGCTACGGTCCCGGCCAGGGACAGGGGGCGGTCGAGCCACGATTCGCGCAGCAGGCCGCCGTAGACTTCGGCGTTCAGCTTGAGATAACTGTGCTGGCGGATTTCCGGCCGGTATTTCACGCGCAGGCAGGGGAAATCCGTATGGGCCGCGCTCAGGCGCAGGTGGCGGCGCAGGTCGGAGCCCGTGCGGAAGGCGACGAGGCCCGAATCATAGAGGGGGACGTAATAGGCGCCGTCCGCTTCCAGCTGCCAGGCATCGGACAGGGACAGGGCCTGGAAGCCGGCCTGGTCGAGATAATCCCGGCTGGCCCGGACCGTATGGTACGGCGACGGGCTGTGCTGGATAAAATTCAATAAGTCATGGATATAGTCATAAATCATGGAGGTCATCCTTTCTGATGGAATAGGTCGGTTATTTCAATAATATTTCTTATTATAACATATATATAAGATTCCATGGAATGACATGTTTTTTTGCGGCTCCTGCGCCAGCCATGGTATAATAAAAAAGACTTTATTTTTTTTGAAGGGACGCTTATGGATTTACACGTAATCTGTCAATTTTTAGGGAGAATCGCCTGGGCCCAGGCCGGCGTCATGAGCCTGCCACTATTCATGGCCCTGGTTTTTGCCGAAGACAGCTGGCCGGCCTTTATGGGCACCATGGTCGTCTGTGCCCTGGCAGGCTGGGGGTTCCTGCGCTATGGCCACGTGCGGACGAAGAAACTGACCATGCGCGAAGGCATTGCCATCACCGGCCTGGGCTGGCTCTTGGCGACTTTTTTGGGGATGCTGCCCTATTGCCTCGGCGGCTACCTGAACTATTTCGATGGCCTGTTCGAGAGCATTTCCGGCTTTACCGGGACCGGGGCGACGGTCATCCCCGACCTGGAGGTCCTGCCTCAGAGCCTCCTCTTCTGGCGCAGCCTGACCCACTGGCTCGGCGGCCTGGGCATCGTCGTCATCTTCATCGCCCTGCTGCCGGAAGCGGGCCAGTCGACGGTCTACATGTACAACGCCGAATCGACAGGGCCCACGCGGGAGCGGGTCCTGCCCAGGCTCCACGACATGACTCAGGTCCTGTTCCGCATGTACATGGCCTTCACGGCGGCGGCCTTCGTCATCTTTCTGCTCTGCGGCATGGACTTCCTCGGCGCCCTGAACCACGCCTTGTCGACAGTCTCGGCCGGCGGCTTTTCCACGTACAACGCCAGTGCGGCTCACTTCGAGAGCCCGGCCGTCGAAGCCTGGATGACCTTCTTCATGATCCTCACCGGCGGCAACTACGGCCTGTACTACCAGGCCTGGCAGAAGGGCTGGCACGTCCTGCGGCGCAATACGGAATTCAAGGCCTACCTGCTCATCATCGCCGCGGCAACAGTCCTCATCGGCCTCAACCTCATGGACGGCTTCGACGTATCAGCGCCGACGGCCCTGCGCTATTCGTCATTCCAGGCGGCGTCCATCGCGACGACGGGCTTCGTCTCGGCAGACTACGACCGCTGGCCGCCCTTTTCCAAGGGCATCCTGCTGATGCTCATGATTTCCGGCGGCTGTGCCGGGTCGACAGCAGCGGGCCTCAAAGTCTCGCGCGTCGTCATCATGGTGCGCTACATCTGGCAGGCAGCCAAGGCCAAGCTCCATCCCCATCAGGTCTGGGGCCTGACCATCAACGGCCACCGCGTCGGCGACGATACGGTCATCCGGGCGGCCCAGTTCTGCTTCCTTTATATCATGTTCATCGCCCTCTGGGCCCTGCTGCTGACCTTTGACGGCATCAATACCTTTGACGCCATCGGCATCAGCGTCTCCACCATGGGCTGCATCGGCCCGGCCTTCGGCATCACCGGCGCGACCTGTACCTATGCCGAACTCTCGGTCTTCTCCAAATCCATCCTCTGCCTGTCCATGCTCCTGGGACGACTGGAAATGTTCACCCTCCTGGTCATGCTGCACAAGAGCTTCTGGAAATCCAGGAGCAGCTGGTAAATGAGAGAAAGATTAAATTTTGCCGAATTCGATTAAAGGACGATTAAATTTTCGAAAAGGGGTCAGAAAATAGGGCATACTATACATATAG
>CABQJB010000196.1 GCA_902464195.1 uncultured Megasphaera sp. | reverse complement strand
GCCGAAGCCCAGCGGCAGCTGGCCGCCCTGTCGGCCCGTGAGAGCGGCTATAAGGCGGCCTGCGAAGAACGGGTCCAGCTGACGGGCCTGCAGGAAAAAGCCGGTTCCTACCGGGACTGCTGCCTCGAAGAAGAACGGTGCCGCAAGGCGGCAGGCGAAGCCGAAAAGCACTGGAACCAGGTGCGGCAGAAAAAAGAAGCGGAAAAACAGGCCCTCGACAAGGCCCAGGCTGCCGTTGCCGGCCTGGCCGAACAGGCCGTAGCGGCGGAACAGGCCAAAGCCCGCTGGCAGGCCCTGAGCGACCGGCTCCAGCGCGAAGGCGAAGCCGCTTCCCTGGAAGAGCAGCTGAAAGAAGCCGGAAAACAATGGCAGCACAGTCAGAACTTCCTGGAAAAAGCCGCCGCCAAGGCGCGGGACGAACGCGTGGCCTATGAAAGTGTCCGGGCTCTGTTCCTGCAGGCCCAGGCCGCCATCCTGGCGTCGGAACTGGAAGAAGGGCAGCCCTGCCCGGTCTGCGGCTCGGCGGCCCATCCCATGCCGGCCGTGCGCCCGGACTCGCTGCCGGAACGGCGCGACGTCGAACAGCACCAGAAACGGGCCGACGCCAGCGAAGCCAAGCGCCAGCAGTGGGAAGTGACGGCCAAAGCCGATGAGACCCGCCATCAGGCTTTGAAAGAGCAGTACGACGCCCTGCGCCGCCAGTATCCTCAGGACGGGACTCTCTCCGACTGGCAGGACAAGGCCGAACAGGCCCGGAAAACCATGGAAGACCTGCAGCAGCAGCTACAGGCCGGCGAAGCCCTCAAGAAGGCCGTCGCCGCCGGCCAGACCCGGCTGAGCCGCTGGGAAAGAGATGAAGAAACGGCCCGGACGGCAGCCGAACAGGCCCGGACGGCTGCGGCCAAGGCGGCCGAAACGAAGGCCCGCCTGGAAGCAGACCTGCCCGAAGCCTACCGCGACCTGAAGGCCCTGCAGCAGCGCCTGGATACATTAGGCAAGGCCATTACAGCCTACGAAAAGAACTTGCAGCGCTACCGCGACGCCGTCGTCGCCGGCGAACGCCAGGCCGCCAAGCAGCAGCAGGAAGCGCAGAACTGGCAGCACCAGGTCGAAGGACTGCGGGACCGCTTCAGTCAGGGCGTCCAGGCCCTGCGGGACCGCGTCGTGGCAGCCGGTTTCGAGAGCGTCAAGGCCTGCCGGGCCATGCAGGCCGCTGTCGGCCGGATCCCGGAACTGGAAGCGGCCGTCCGCCAGTACGACACCCAGGTCCAGCAGGTACAGGGCCAGCTGGCTCAGGAAGAGCAGGCCATCGGCAGCCAGGCCCGGCCTGATGTGGTGGCAGCCCGTACGGCGTTAACTGAAGCCGAAAAAGCCAGCCAGGCCTTAGGCGAAGAAAAGGGCAGCCTGGCCGCGCAGTACCAGCGCTGGCAGCAGAGCAAAGCCGCCCTGGCCGTACTGCAGCAGGAAGGCCGGGACCTGACGGAAAATTATAAGACCGTCGGCGCCGTCTATGAACTCATCGCCGGCAAACAGACGGGCATCAATTTTGAACGTTACGTCCTCGGCGCCCTCCTGGATGAAGTTTTGGCCGCCGCCAACGGCCGCCTGCAGGGCATGAGCCGCCAGCGCTACAGCCTGCAGCGCTCCCGGTCGTGGGACGACAAGCGGGTCAAACAGATCGGCCTGGACATCGAAGTCTACGACAACTACACGGGCTATGCCCGGCCGGCCAATACCCTGTCCGGCGGCGAGACCTTCCTGGCATCCCTCTCCCTGGCCCTGGGCCTGGCCGACGTCGTCCAGGCTTATTCCGGCGGCATTCATTTGGACACGATGTTCATCGACGAAGGCTTCGGCACCCTCGACGGGGAAACCCTGGATTACGCCCTGAAGACCCTGGCGTCCCTGCGCAGCGGCGGCCGCCTGGTCGGCATCATTTCCCACGTGCCGGAACTGAAGGAACGCATCGACGCCCGCCTGGCCGTCCACAAGACCGACCGGGGCAGTACGTCGTCCTTTGAGTTTGCCTGAGCGCCGTGATTAGTATATAATACAATCATCATAACATAACGAATTGAGAGGGGGAGCAACGTGTCTATTCAAAAAGTACGCGACTATTTTGCCCAGTGGGGGATGGAAGACCGGGTCATGGAACTCGACCAGTCCAGTGCGACTGTCGAAGAAGCGGCGGCCGCCCTTCATACGGAAGGACGGCGCATTGCCAAGTCCATGTCTTTCCTCATCGGCGACCATCCGATCCTGGTCCTTTTTGCCGGTGATGCCCGCGTGGACAACCATAAGTTCAAAGAACGGTTCCACAAGAAGGCGACCATGATCAAGGCCGGCGACGTGGAACGGCTCATCGGCCATCCCGTCGGCGGCGTCTGTCCCTTCGCCATCAACGAAGGCGTCGACGTCTTCCTGGACGAATCGCTCAAGCGCTTCCAGACCGTCTTTCCGGCCTGTGGGACCGCCAACAGCGCCATCGAACTGACCCTGCCCGAACTGGAAACCTATTCCCATGCCAGGGAATGGGTCGACGTATCCAAGGGCTGGCAGGAAGAGAACCAATAAAAAGGGGGTAGTACTATGCAATTCACCTTTAAACACACCAATTTCAACGTTTTGAATCTCCAGCGCAGCATGGACTTCTATAAAGAAGCCCTGGGCCTGACCGAAGTCAGCCGCATCGAGAACCCGGATTTTACCATCGTCTATCTCGGCGACGGCGTGTCCGACTTCCAGCTGGAACTGACCTGTCTCAAAGACCGCAAGGAACCGTACAACCTCGGCGAAAACGAATTCCACACGGCCTTTGCCGTCAAGGATATGGATGCGGCCCTGGCCAAGCACAAAGACATGGGCTGCGTCGTCTATCAGAATCCGGCCATGGGCATTTATTTCATCGTCGACCCCGACGGCTACTGGCTGGAAATCATTCCGGAGCGCTAAGCCATGAAGAAAGAATATACCCAGCGG
>CABQJB010000195.1 GCA_902464195.1 uncultured Megasphaera sp. | reverse complement strand
TTTCAAAACCGTTGGTGATGAGCTGGCAGATGCCGCCGCAGAGGACTGCCTGTTCACCGAAGAGGTCCGTTTCCGTTTCTTCCTGGAAGGTCGTCTGGATGACGCCGGCACGGGTACCGCCGATGCCGCGGGCATAAGCCAAAGCGAGGTCGAAGCATTTACCGGAAGCATCCTGTTCGACTGCGAAGACGTCGGGGACGCCGCCGCCTTCTACGAATGTACGGCGTACGAGATGGCCCGGACCTTTCGGAGCGACCATGAAGACGTCGACATCAGCCGGCGGGACGATCTGTTTGAAGTGAACGTTGAAGCCGTGTGCAAAAGCGAGGGCACTGCCGGATTTCAAGTTCGGAGCGATTTCCGTTGCATATACGTCAGCCTGTTTTTCGTCCGGAATGAGGACCATCGTGACGTCAGCATCTTTAACAGCTTCGGCAACGGTCTTGACTTCGAGGCCGGCTTCTTTGGCTTTTTCAACCGATTTGCTGCCTTTATACAAGCCGACGACGACGTCGACGCCGCTGTCCTTGAGGTTCAATGCATGAGCATGACCCTGGCTGCCATAACCGATGACGGCAACTTTTTTGCCTTTCATAACATCCCAATTTACGTCCTGATCATAAAATACTTTTGCCATAATAACATCTCTCCTTGAGTATAAAATAATTTATTCTCGTTGGGATTTAGAGATTCGTCGAAAGAGGCCAACAAAAAAACTCCGCCCCTCACTGAGGGACGGAGTACTATTCCGCGATACCACCCTGATTCCCGGCGCATTACTGCAGCCAGGCTCTCTACAACGTACCAACATACGCGTTTCCTATAACGTGGAAAAATCGTCAGTGCTTAATCTTGCTTCAGCACTTCTCTTCGGGGATGATTTTCAATCGCCATTCATTACCGGCTCGCACCAGCCGCCGGTTCTCTGGGAATGTCCGGACGAACTACTCTTTCCCGTCATCAGATTTCACTATATGCTTTTGCGAGCCTTTATCGTTGTGGCCCGTTTGAAAAGCTTGAACACATTCTACAAAATGCTGTGCCGTTTGTCAATGCTTTTTTGGAATTTTTCCGAAAAAAGTTTGGTTAAACGTTTACTTGCCTAAGATTCTTAAGCCTTGCGATTGCCCAGATACCATTTCACAAACTGCTGAGCAATGCGGCCATTGCGGCCGGAATGTTCCATTTCCCAGCGGACGCCTTCGACACGAAGCTCTTCCGGGTCCAGGGTAATGCCAGCTTTTTTCAATTCATGAGCGATAATCTGCAAGTATTCATCCTGCGTCGGCGCCGAGTAATGGAGGATGAGGCCAAAGCGGTCCGACAGGGAAATCGACTCGTTCGTACTGTCGTCGCGGTAGACTTCATCCAGTTCGTCGTTGCGGTCGCGCCACGTTTCCTTCAAGAGATGGCGGCGGTTCGATGTTGCATAAATAAGCACGTTTTTCGGTTGCGGCGTAACGCCGCCGTCGATGGCCGACTTGAGGTATTTATACTCTTTTTCATTTTCGTCAAAAGAGAGGTCGTCCAGGAAGAGGATGAACTTCTTGCTGCCAATGTCACCGAGCCGTTCCATGAGCTGCTGCAAATTGTGGAGCTGGCCGCGCTGGACCTGGATGAGGCGCAGACCCTGTTCATGGTAGCGGCAGACCAGGGCTTTGACAGCCGTCGACTTGCCCGTCCCGCGGGAACCCGTCAGGAGGACGTTATTGGCCGCCCGGTCAGCCAGGAAAGCCGTCGTATTGGCCAGGAGCTTTTCTTTCTGGGCCGCATAGCCGATGAGGTCATCCCAGGCGAGATGGGGGAAATTCTCGATGCCTACGAGGTCCCCGGCTTCACCGATGCGGAAGGCCATGAACTGTGCCAGTTTGCCCCGGCCATATACTGCATAATGATGCAGTAAGACTTTCGTCGCTTCTTCTGGCGTCGACGCCGCCATAAGGGCCGTTTCCAAGGTCTGGACATAGCCGTAAACTTTTGGGACAGCCGGTTCGTAGTTGTCGAGGAAATCGACGCCGAGGAAGTCGGAAGCGGCCTTTTGCAGATACGGCCAGAGCAGGGTCATATCCAGGAGTAAGGCCTTGGTCATGCCCGTGCCGGCCTTGCCCGACCGTTCAATGGCTTCGGCAGCGACCGTATCGCCTTCCCCCAAGAGATAGAGGAAATATTGGCGCAGGATATTGCCGCTGAGTCCCAGCTGTTCCGCCCGTTCCAAGAGGACCGCTGCCGCTTCATGCTTGCCAAAGGGATTATCCCCCTGTTCCTGGACAGACAGCAGGGCCTTGATGACGGGATCCTGTAAAAAATTGCGGCATACGACGAGACCGCGCAGACTTTTATTTTCCATGTAGAAACCTCCCTATCAGCTTATATACATTTGAGCCATTATACCGCCGCCAGGCCACGGCAGTCAAGGAAGTTCCGTCATATTTATACAGTAAAAGGTTTTACTTGACTAATTTATCTAACGCAGAGCATCGGCCATCTGGCACATGCGGACGATGGGTTTGACGTCATGGACGCGGACAATCGCGCAGCCGGCCAGGACGCCAGCGACACAGGTCGTCCCGGTCCCTTCCATCCGTTCCGTAACCGGCAGGTCGAGGATCTTGCCGATAAAGCCCTTGCGGCTCGTCCCCAGGAGCATGGGATACGGCAGGCCTGTCAGATCCCGCAAGTGCTTCATGACGTAGACATTCTGGTCAAAGGTCTTGCCAAAGCCGATGCCCGGGTCGGTGATGATCTGGTCCTGGCTCATGCCGGCCTGGTCGGCAATGATGGCCGAGCGGATGAAGAAGCGCTTCATATCCTCGATGATGTCGCCGTATTCCGTACCGTCCTGGTTATGCATGACGACGACAGGGACGCCGTATTTTGCGGCTACAGCGGCCATCTGTCCCGGTTCCGGCGCATACTGGAGGCCCCAGATATCATTCATGATATGGGCGCCCGTACGCATGGCATAGTCTGCCGTTTCAGCCTTATACGTATCGACAGAAATGGGGACCGGGCAGGCTTCGACAAGGCGCGGCAAAAT
>CABQJB010000194.1 GCA_902464195.1 uncultured Megasphaera sp. | reverse complement strand
CCATGCCGAACACAGCAGTTAAGCCCGCAAACGCCGAAAGTACTTGGGGGGAGGCCCCCTGGGAGGATAGGAAGCCGCTGATTAAGGAAAAAAGCACTAGCATTTGCTAGTGCTTTTTTGTTGTTCGTTGTTAGTGGGGAATGAGCGGCTTCCCATCCTCCCAGGGTTCCCAGGGCTTCGTAGGGGCCGTCCCAAAGGGCGGCCCGCCTGTAATAGTGGTGTACACGTAATGCATGATAACTGAAGGAGCTTTGCGACGCGCAAAACCGTGTGAGTCGCTTATGCCGAATCTCGAGACCTGATGGAGTGAAAAGGGACAGTCAGACAGCAGAAGCCTGGATTCGGCAGGAGAGGTGGGACGACCGGCAGTGCCTTTTTTGTTGTTCGTTGTTAGTGGCTCGTGACTCGTTTTTGCGGCCTTATGGCCGCATCCCTTATGACCGCATCGTAGGGGCCGACCTTTAACCTCTCAGACCGCCTTTGGCGGCCAGCTCCCCTATGAAGGGAGCCTTGGGCGGCCCGCTGTGGACAATGGGGAAGATATTTGACCGGCATATGTGGCATGGTTTTGCGACCTGCGACCTGCGGCTTGCGACCGGCGCTTTCTATGGTTTTGCGACCTGCGAACTGCGGCCTGCGAACAGTGTTTTCTCCGAACAGCATTTCGCGGGATTCCCACAACGGGACGCCCTTTGGGCATCCCCTACGATATCGCATACAGGCGATGGATATGCCATTAAATTTCCCTAGCCTTTCACCGGCAGAACGTCTATAATAGAAACAGCAAAATGACAAAGGTGGTAATAATATGACTGAATCTGAAATCCGCGATGCCGTTCGGGAAGCCGCGAAACTGGCTAAGGCATCGAATCCGTTGACACCGTCTATTACCAATACGGTAACCATTAATTTCGTCGCCAATGCCCAGTTGGCTGTCGGCGGCTCGGCAGCTATGGTCTATTTACCGGACGAAGGCGTCAGTATGGCCAAGGCCGGCGCATCTATGTATATCAACGTAGGGACATTGTTCCCGATTTATGCGGAAACCCTGCCGAAAACGGCGGCCGTACTTCATGAAGAAGGCAAACCCTGGGTCCTGGATCCCGTGGCCATTGGCATGGGACAAATGCGGACGGACCTTTTGACGACCTTCAAGGCCTATAAACCGTCCATCATCCGGGGCAACGCGTCTGAAATCATCGCCTTGGCCGGATTATGGGGCTTAGAAGGCGGTTCTGACACATCGGACGTTCGCGGTGTCGATTCTACCGATTCTGTCCGTTCTGCCGCTCCGGCTGCCGTAGCTGTAGCCCGCTGGACTGGCGGAGCCGTCGCCATTTCGGGAGAAGAAGATTTGATTACCGATGGCCGGCAGCTCGTCTTTTCCCAGGGCGGTTCGGAAATGATGCCCTGCATTACCGGGACAGGCTGTTCCCTGGGTGGCGTCATGGCCGTCTATGCAGCCGTAGCAGATCCATTTATCGCCGCCATTACCGGTTCTGCCGTCTATAACCTGGCCGGCACGCGGGCCGCAGCACATGCCAAAGGGACAGGCTCCTTCCAGACGGCTTTCATCGATGAACTCTATGTGGCAACGCCCGATGCGATTGCCCAGAACCCATTGAATGTAGAGGAGGCATAATATCATGAATACTTTAATTGCCGTAGCCATCGCCCCGTGCGGGACTGGCGATGAATTCGCTCCTTATGTTGCTGAAATCGTGCGCATTATCCGGGAATCGGGCCTGCCGAACCGGACCAATTCCATGTTCACCGAAATCGAAGGCGAATGGGACGACGTCATGGCTGTCGTCAAAAAAGCGACGCAATACCTGACCGACCAGGGTCTGCGGGCCGAAGTCGTCTTGAAAGCCGATATCCGGCCGGGCTATACGAATATGATGAATAATAAAACCAAGGCCGTAGAAGATATATTGAAAAAATAACTTGACAATATCGCTCCATCGTAGTATACTAACATAGTCAGTTGACGCATGGAGTGATACTCAAGAGGCTGAAGAGGACGGTTTGCTAAATCGTTAGAGGTCGTAAGGCCTGCGAGAGTTCGAATCTCTCTCACTCCGCCAGATTACTGGACAGAGAGCACCTAGGAAAATTTCCTGGGTGCTCTTTTTTGCCATGAATGTAGATTGTACAAAAAAACAAAATTTGGTACAATGAGGTCAAAAGGAGGTGTGGCCGATGAATGAAGTGATAATACAGGATGTAAAGGAGCAGCTGGCAGGGGCGTTGGATTACGATCAAGCAGCGAAAGGCGTTTTATCTCAGAAAAAGGTGCTGGCTTATATCTTGAAGCGGACGGTTCCCGAATTTGAATCGGCCAGCCTCGATGATATTGCCAATATCTACATCGAAGGGAAGCCGGAGGTCAGTACGGTTCCGGTTTCTAAGGACAAAACGAACGCGGTCCGCCATGCTTTGGAACGACAGGATACACCGAAAATCAAAGGGGCACAGAATGAAGATAACAGCATAACCGAAGGCAGCATCGTCTTTGACATCTTGTTCCGGGCGAAGGCACCGGAAACCAATGAGCTTATTACCCTGATTATCAATGTAGAAGCACAAAAGCGCTTGAAACCGAAAAAGAAAACCGGCGGGACCTATCCGCTATTAAAAAGAGCTGTCTATTATGCCAGCCGATTGATTTCTTCGCAAAAAGGGACCGAATTCATCAATAGCGACTACGATAAAATAAAGAAGGTCTATACTATTTGGATTTGCATGGAAGCCCCACAGGGGAAAAGTGCTATCAACCGCTATCAGCTGAAAGAACAGCATCTGCTGCACCGCTATAAGGAGCCTTGTCAGAATTATGACCTCATGGGCATCATCTTTGTCTATCTGGGAAACAGCAAAGTCAAGGACCAGCTGATAAACCTGCTTGATTTGATGTTCAAATCGTCAAAGAATGCCAGTGAAAAGATTACGACCCTGCATAATGATTTTGGAATTGATTTGACACAAGAAGGAGAGGGGGATTTGGCAGTCATGTGCAACTTAGGAGAAGGAATATACGAAGACGGCCTGATGAAAGGCAAGCAAGAAGGATGGGAAAAAGGCAGAAAAGAAGGTAGAGAAGAAGG
>CABQJB010000193.1 GCA_902464195.1 uncultured Megasphaera sp. | reverse complement strand
CGGATGATGTCGAAGTTTTCCGGACGCGTGACGACGTAGACCGCCTTCATGGAGCGGAAAATGCAGTGCGATTTGAAGGCGACGAAGGCGGGAATGGAAAAGTCTGCCCGCAAATCTTTTTCAAAGGCTTCCATATCGCTGCGGAAGAACCAGTCCGTAAAGATGGCCGGTTCTTTGATATCCGGGCAGTCCAGGGTCAGGATCATCGTGCCGCCCGGCTTGGTGGCAAAAATGGCATTCATCGGCGCCTTCATGCTCTGGTAGAGGTTCATGTCCTTGGGATAGCCGCCGGCCGAGGCGATGGTAATGTCTGCCAGTTCCCGGATAGGTACGCTGGCAATGTGCAGCAAGTCGTCACAGCCTTTTTTCCAGGCATCGTACCAATGGCCGCCGACAACTTCATAGAGGTCGCCATCAGCCGAAAAGACGGTGTTGACCAAAAAACAGGGATTGAGCAGGGCTGCGGCCTGTTTCATATCGTCATGGAGGGGATTGTCTTCCAAAAGGCTCGTTTCGCATTTTGGATTGCAGCCGCCGCCAAAGGTATCGGTCAAGGCCATGGCGTGGTTGCGCATGATCGTTTCATAGCTGGCAACACCGGGCAGGACAGCTTTGCGGCCGCCGCCAAAACCGGCCATGGGATGGAAGGAGACGGCGCCGGTCAAGATAACCTTGTCGGCCTGGACGACGTGCGAGTTGAGATAGACGTCATTGCCATGCGTCGTCGTCCCGATTTTCGTCAACTGCGACGCATTGCGGCAGTCATGGCTGACAACTTTGACGCGCTTGACCATCTCTTCGCCGCAGACGATGACGTCTTCTTCCGGCGTATGGGCCCGATGCGTCCCCTGAGCCGTGACGACGGTAATCTGTTCATCCCGGACGCCGGCCTGATTCAATTCATCGACGATGACCGGCAGCATCTGCGCCGTATGGACCAGACGGGTAATATCACTGACGATGATGGCTACCGTATCACCGGCCTGGACGACGTCTTTGAGCGGTGCGCTGCCGATAGGGTGGCGCAGGGCCTGGCGGATGGCGTCCTGTTCATCGGCTACGGCATCGACGGGATTGCCGTGCAGGTCATACAATACGTGTGCTTCATCGAGCGAAACGGTCTGTGTGCCCTTCCCAAAGGGAAGCGAAAAAGTCTTCATCATAAAAAATACCCCTCTTTAATATAAATAATAGTTTTAGAATAAATTCCAGCGTCCCATGTACAAGGCGACCAGGGAGCGGATAAACAGACAGACGAACAAGATGTAGGTCAGGATATACAAAAAGTTTTCAAAGTCATCCATATGTTCCGACTTCTCGTGGACATGGCGGAAATGGTTCAAGAGAAAATGTCCCATCCGATGGTCGCTTCCTTTCCTTATTCTCCTTTGTGAGGAAACAATTCATGAACGCGCCGGGCCGACTCTTCGTCTTTGCTGATGCCCTTGAGCAGGGTCCGTTCGGAATTTTCCATATGCTTCTTGGCGACTTTGCGGGCCATGGCACTGTTGTGGTCGGCAATGTTTTCCACCATCTGCCGATGTTCTTCCCACGTCGCTGCCAGGCGGCCGGGATAATGCATGGAAATAGAACGGAAACGCAGCATCTGTTCGCGCAGATTATTGAGTATATCGACGAGGCGCTGGTTCCGGCTGGCATGATAGAGGACGTCATGGAACCTGACGTCGGCATCGACAATCTTGTCGAACTCGTCGTTATCGATATATTCGTTGATTTCGACGAGGATCCGTTCCAAGTATTCCAGTTCGTCCGGCGTAATCCGTTCGGCTGCCAGTCCGGCTGCCAGTTCTTCCAGGGCGCTGCGGATTTCGAAGACCTGGGCGATATCCTTCAAGGAAATATCGGCGACGTACGTCCCGCGCCGGGGGACCATGACGACGAAGCCTTCCAGTTCCAATTTACGGATAGCTTCGCGGATCGGCGTCCGGCTGACGCCGAGCTCATCGGCCAGCTGGATTTCCATGAGCCGTTCCCCCGGTTTGAGTACGCCGTCCTTAATAGCCTGGCGCAGGGTTTCGCTGACGACTTCGCGCAGCGGCTTATAAGCATCTAATTTAATCGGTTCTAATGCATGTTGTCTTTTCGTGGTTTTCATCGTTCTATCTCTCACCTTCCACTCGTTTCACTATGGCCGTCATGTATACGTCGACATCATGCCACGACGCAGTCTGGCTGCGGACGGTTCCTTCCCGTCCAGGCGGGACCAGGGCGAACACCGTCGGCCCACTGCCGGCCATGAGCGGCCGCAGGCCTAACGAGGTCAGGCGCCGCTGACAGTCGGCGACTTGCGGCACGTCGGGAATGACCAGTTCCTCAAAGGTATTCCCCATAGCCGCCGTCAAGCCCTGAAAATCACCGGCCCTTACGGCCTGTTCGACGGCATCGACAGCGATGGGCACCGTTTGATCCCGGCTGTCGAACAGAGCATAGGCCTGTTTGGTCTGTACGGGCACGCGGGGATGGACGATGACTACAGGCCATGCCGGCAGGGGCGGCAGGCGTTTCAGTTTCTCACCGATACCGGTGCCGCGCATGGTGCCGCCACAGATACAGAAAGGCACGTCAGCGCCGAGGCCGGCACCGATACGGCAGAGTTCCCTTTCCGGCAGCTCCAGCCCCCACAGGCGGTTGAGGCCGCGCAGGACAGCGGCACAATCGGTGCTGCCGCCGGCCAAGCCGGCAGCGATGGGTATATGCTTTTCGATATGGATGGCTACCTGTTGGTTGTCCTTTTTATACGGACAAAGTGCCTTCCAAGATTTATAGGCCAGATTCGTTTCGTCACAGGCCAGCGACGGCTGCGAACAAGTAAGTGCGAATGAATCGGCTTCGCTCAGCGTCACGGTATCGCAAAGGCCTATGGATTGAAAGATAGTATCGATATTGTGATAACCATCGGAACGACGGCCGGTTATGGCCAGAGCCAGATTAATTTTCCCATATCCTTTTTCTACTATATTCATCATACTTTCACTCCGTACATAAAATGTGCATTGTCTTATTGATTAAAATTTTTCCTATGTTATAATGAGACGACAGCAGAGAACAGCGCTCTTTGCGCATCCTCTCTGAATGCACACTTTCATCATTATACTATAATGA